>CAJUHY010000037.1 GCA_910585895.1 uncultured Lachnospiraceae bacterium | reverse complement strand
GGCATTGCATTGTAAATGCTGGCACGCATACCGCCTACCGTCCTGTGTCCTTTGAGGTTCACAAAACCTGCCGCCTCTGCCTCCTTGACAAACTTCGCATCCAGTTCTTTGTCACCCGTCACAAAAGGCACATTCATCAGAGAACGGTCCTCTTTCCTAACAGTTCCCTTAAACATCTTGCTCTCGTCAAGGAAATCATACAAGATTTTCGCTTTCTCCTCATTATGCTCTTTCATGGCCTCTAGCCCGCCCATTTTCTTGAGCCATTTGAACACCTTGCCGCAGACATAAATGCCGTAAGCAGGCGGTGTATTGTAAAGAGAATCCGCGTCTGCATGTGTCTTGTATTTGAGCATGGTCGGAGTTCCCGGCAAAGTATCTTCCGTAATCAGGTCTTCACGGATAATCACGATTACCACGCCCGCCGGTCCGATATTCTTCTGTACGCCGCCATAGATGATACCGTACTTGGATACGTCTACCGGCTCGGACAGGAAACAGGAGGATACGTCTGCTACCAGCGTATGCCCTTTCGTGTTGGGGAGTGTCTTATATTTGGTTCCATAAATCGTATTATTCTCACAAATATACACGTAATCTGCATCTTCTGGAATATCCAAATCAGAGCAATCCGGAATATAGGAAAACGTTTCATCTTCGGAAGATGCCACCTTAACGGCTTCTCCATAATTCTGCGCTTCCTGGAACGCCTTTTTCGCCCACTGTCCGGTAACAATGTAAGCTGCTTTCTTATTTTTCATCAAGTTCATGGGAATCATGGCAAACTGCTGGGAAGCGCCACCCTGCAGAAACAGCACCTTATAATTGTCAGGAATATCCATCAGTTCCCTCAGGTCTGCTTCCGCTTCCTTGATAATCCCATCATAGACTTTGGAACGGTGGCTCATCTCCATAACGGACATGCCGCTGCCCTTATAATCCATCATTTCCTCTGCTGCTTCACGCAAAACTTCTTCCGGCAGAACAGCTGGACCTGCGGAAAAATTGTAAACTCTGCTCATATGTTTCCTCCTCTTACTACTTGTTGTTATTAGTTTCTATTCCAAACTGCCTATCATTTAGAACATATACAGTTTACTTCTTCATATCTCCCTCATCGAAAGCCTCATCTATGGCATTGCCCGGCGCCACCATCGGCCACACCTTATCGTCGCTGTCGATGATACAGTCAATCAGCACCGGCATATCGCTGCCAAGCGCTTTTGCAAAGGCTTCGGCAAATTCCTCACGTGTATTGGCACGGTAAGCGCTCGCTCCCATTGCCTCCGCCAGCTTGACAAAATCAACACTGTCATTTAACACTGTGGCAGAATAATGCTGTTCATAAAATAAGGTCTGCCATTGCCGTACCATACCCAGCACATGATTATTGACCACTACCTGAATCAAGGGCAGCTTCTGGCGGACTGCTGTGGCAATTTCATTCATATTCATACGGAAACACCCGTCACCGGCAATGTTGATTACTTGTTTGTCCGGCATTGCCATCTGCGCACCAATAGCGGCTCCAAGTCCGTAGCCCATCGTCCCCAGACCACCAGATGAAATTAAGGTGCGCGGCTGCTTATATTTATAAAACTGTGCCGCCCACATCTGGTGCTGCCCGACTTCTGTCACCATAATGGCATCGCCCTTTGTCTGGTTATAAATTTCTTCTATAATATATGGACCGCTAAGTCCGTCATCGGAATATTTCAGAGGATATTTCTCCTTATATTCCATAATCTTCTCAATCCATTCTTGATGCTCTAACGGTTCCAACTCCTGATTCAGCCGCGCCAGAATTTCTTTAATGTCACCGATAATATGAGCGTCTGTGATAATATTTTTATTGATTTCTGCCGGGTCAACATCAAACTGCAGTATCTTGGCATTCTTGGCGAATTTCCTGGCATTTCCTGTGACACGGTCACTGAAACGCACCCCAACTGCAATCAGAAGGTCGCATTCACTTACGCCGTAATTGGATGTCTTCGTGCCATGCATTCCCAGCATTCCGGTATAAAGCCTGTGGTTGCCGTCAAAAGCCCCTTTCCCCATCAGGGAATCTGCCACTGGAATCTGTACTTTCTCCACAAATTCCAAAAGTTCCTGACTTGCGCCTGAGATTACTGCTCCGCCGCCCACGAACAAATAGGGCTTCCTGGACTTTCGTATCATCTTCACGGCACGTGCCACAGCTTCTTCGGTGATATCTTTTGAACACCGCTCCTGCGCTTCTATTGGCACAGCCTTAAATTCGGTCTTGTTAGCCGTAACATCTTTGGGGATATCCACAAGCACCGGACCTGGTCTGCCTTTTCTGGCAATACGGAACGCGCGCCGGATAGTCTCAGCAAGCTTCGTAACATCCTTTACAATAAAATTATGTTTTGTAATCGGTGTGGTGATTCCTGCTATATCAATTTCCTGAAAACTGTCCTTACCCAACAGGGAAACTCCTACATTACAGGTCAGCGCCACCATAGGAACGGAATCCATATAGGCAGTGGCAATGCCGGTCACCAGATTGGTTGCTCCCGGACCGGAGGTGGCAAAACAGACCCCTACTTTGCCAGTCGCCCTGGCATAACCGTCCGCCGCATGGCTCGCCCCTTGCTCATGAGAAGTCAGCACATGCTTAATCTCATGGCTATGCTTATATAATTCATCATATACATTTAAAATGGCTCCCCCTGGATAACCAAAGACAGTATCCACACCTTGCTCTTTCAGACACTCAATAACAATCTGTGCTCCTGTCAGCTGCATATCTTATGCTCCTCCTTAGTTTTACTTCTTTGATGTTCCTGGGAAACTTAAGGAATCCTCAGGTCATATTCTCTCTACAATTAAATCACCCATCTCAGCAGTTCCTACCTGGGTAACAGTTTTTTTCTCTGCTTCCTCCTGAGGCATAATATCTATTGTACGGTAATTATCCTTCAATACTTTCCTGACTGCCTCTTCTACCGCATCTGCCTCACGGTCCAGGTCAAAAGAATAACGAAGCATCATGGCTGCACTTAAAATTGTGGCAATGGGATTGGCTATTCCCTTGCCGGCAATGTCTGGTGCAGAACCGCCGCTCGGCTCATAAAGACCAAACTTGGTATCGTTCAGGCTTGCCGATGACAACATGCCGATAGAGCCTGTGACCATGCTCGCTTCATCTGATAATATATCACCAAACATATTCTCTGTCAAAATCACATCAAACTGTCCTGGGTCTTTCACAAGCTGCATGGCGCAATTGTCTACCAGCATATGCTCTAAGACAACCTCTGGATAACTTTCTGCCACCTCTTCTACTATCTTACGCCAAAGTCTTGAAGAGTCCAGCACATTTGCCTTATCCACGCTTGTCACTTTCTTTCTGCGCTTCATGGCAATGTCAAATCCACGCTTGGCAATTCTCCTAATCTCATGTTCATTATAAGTAAGTGTGTCTACTGCCGTCATCACACCGTCCCGCTCTTCGGTCACCCGGTCCCCGAAATACAAGCCACCGGTCAGTTCCCGCATAATCATCATATCAAAGCCATCTCCGATGATATCGTCCCGCAGAGGACAGGCCGCGCGCAGCTCCCCATAGAGGTACGCCGGTCTCAAGTTGGCAAATAAATTCAAGGACTTGCGCAGTTTTAAAAGCCCTGCCTCCGGACGCAGATTTGCCGGGAGCTTATACCAGGGGGACGTGCTTGTATTGCCGCCAATGGAACCCATCAATACGGCATCTGCTGCTTTCGCCTGTGCAATCGCTTCATCTGTCAACGGCACGCCTGTGGCATCAATGGAAACGCCACCCATCAATATCTCATCGTAGGAAAAGGAATGTCCGAAAACCTCTCCCACTTTATCTAATACTTTCTTCGCTTCTCTCACAATTTCCGGTCCGATACCATCACCAGAAATCACTCCAACATGATAATTCATAACTTTCCTCCTTCTGAAATCTGGGGCGCGCGAGCTGCGCATATTCTAGGGCATTTTATCCCATTGTAATGGGATAAAATGCCCCGCAACAAGTTGCGGAGCACTCTTACTTACTTTCCTTTTCCACCGCATCTTCTGGCTTCTCTACCATAGCAATGGCTGATTTCTGCATAGGGATACGGCAGTTCTTATTGCTTCCGAACTCTACAATAATCGTATCTTCTGTAATATCAATGACTGTTCCATAGAATCCACTTGTCGTCAAAATCGTATCACCCACCGCAAGGTCGGAGAGCATAGCATTCTTCCGCTTGGTCTCTTTCTGCTGTGGACGAATCATCATAAAGTAAAGAGCTACCAACATTACTACAATCCAGATAAGTGAAAATCCAGACATGCTTCCAGCTTCTGCTGCTAAAATAGACATATTTCTTCCTCCTGCTTCTCTTCGCAATCCTATTCAGAACTCTCATATTTTCACGTAAAATTACGCGCTTATACTATTTTACACAAAATGACACGAGAGGGCAAGTGTTTTCCTGTATTTTATGAAAAATTCAGGAACAGTTCATTCGATATATCTTCTCCTCCTTATAGCCATGAAATCTCCCCGCATCCAAAGCTTCCCGGATTTCTTCCATCATTGTATTATAAAAATACAGGTTATGGAGCACACAAAGACGCATCCCCAGCATTTCCTTGGCTTTGAGCAAATGGCGTATATATGCTCTGCTGTAATGCTGGCAGGCTGGACACTGGCAGCCCTCCTCAATCGGCTTATCATCCAGTTCAAATTTCTGGTTGAAGAGATTCAGCTTCCCAAAGTTGGTATACACATGACCGTGCCGTCCGTTACGGCTGGGATATACGCAGTCAAAAAAGTCCACGCCGCGTTCTACACCCTCCAGAATATTTGCCGGCGTTCCTACCCCCATCAGGTACGTGGGCTTATCCACCGGCAAATGTGGAACCGTCACATCCAAAATATGGTACATCTCCTCATGACTCTCCCCCACGGCAAGCCCTCCGATGGCATATCCGTCCAGATTAAGCTCTGAAATCGCCTTGGCATGTTCAATACGAATATCATCAAAAATGGCCCCCTGGTTGATGCCAAACAGCAGCTGCTGTTTATTGATTGTTGTCTCCAGCCCGTTCAGACGCTCCTGCTCCTGCTGGCAGCGTTTTAGCCATCTGGTTGTGCGCGCCACGGAAGCTTCCACATAGGAACGCTCTGCCACACTGGAAGGACACTCATCAAATGCCATGGCAATCGTGGAGGCAAGATTGGACTGAATCTGCATACTCTCCTCGGGTCCCATGAAAATTTTCTTGCCATCAATATGGGAATGAAAGTATACGCCCTCCTCTTTAATTTTGCGCAGACCGGCAAGCGAAAACACCTGAAACCCGCCGGAATCGGTGAGTATGGGCTTGTCCCAGACCATAAATTTGTGAAGCCCCCCTAATTTTTTAACTACTTCATCTCCCGGACGCACATGGAGATGGTAAGTATTGGAAAGCTGTACCTGCGTCTTTATCTCCTGCAAATCCTGCGTGGACACGGCCCCCTTGATTGCCGCCGCAGTTCCCACATTCATGAATACCGGAGTCTGAATCGTGCCATGCACTGTCTGGAATTCCCCTCGCTTCGCCCGACCTTCCTGCTTTATCAATTTATACATAAAGTTTTCCTTTCTGTTGCTCTGCTAAGTTGTAATGAAACAGTTATGTCTGTTATAACAACAATTTGCGTTTTGCACAAATAAACTTGTCTGACATAACCGAACAAAGTATAACAGATTTATTTTCCTTTCTCAAGCAAAAAGTACTTTTCATTCATCCTGGGATTGACTATAATGGTACAAGAATTTAAAAATCATTGAAAAGGAGATTACTATGGCTGGCTCAACATTCGGAAAACATTTTCAGATTACTACCTGGGGGGAATCCCATGGAAAAGGAATCGGCGTTGTCGTGGACGGTTGTCCTGCAGGGCTTACCTTGTGCAAAGCCGATATACAGGAATTTTTAGACAGAAGGAAACCTGGAAAATCAAAATATTCCACACCCCGCAAGGAAGCTGACCGTGTGGAAATCCTCTCTGGCGTCTTTGAAGGACGAACAACCGGGACTCCCATCAGCCTGGTCGTATTTAATCAGGACCAGCGTTCCCGAGATTATGGAGATATCGCCACCTACTACCGCCCCGGGCACGCAGACTTTACGTTTGATGAAAAATATGGCTTTCGAGATTATCGCGGAGGAGGGCGCTCCTCTGGTCGCGAAACGATTGGCAGGGTTGCCGGCGGCGCCATTGCCATTAAAATTTTAAACCAATTGGGTATCTCTTTTTTGACCTATGCACGCACAATCGGTCCGATTAGCATTCCACAAACTGCCGAAGACCTGCTTGCCAGTATGCACAACAACAAATACTCCTTACAGGAACATATTCTTTCAGACTCTTTCTATATGCCGGACCGCGCTTCTTCCGAGAAAGCACAGGAATATCTGGATAATTGTATGAAAGAGTTGGATTCTGCCGGCGGAATTGTGGAAGGAATTATTACCGGAGTCCCTGCTGGAATTGGCGAACCTGTATTTGACAAACTCGATGCAAACCTGGCAAAAGCAATCTTCTCCATCGGGGCGGTCAAGGGTTTTGAGATTGGAGCTGGTTTTGCCGCCGCCGCTGCCAAAGGCTCTGACAATAATGATTCCATTCATATAGAGGAAGGCAAGCCCTGTTTTGATACCAATCATGCCGGCGGCATCTTAGGCGGCATCAGCAACGGCGCCCCTATTATCTTTCGGGCTGCATTCAAACCTACGCCCTCGATTGCTTCCATACAGCAGACTATCAACAAGGCTAAGGAAAATATTTCCATTTCCATCCACGGACGGCACGACCCTATTATCGTACCCAGGGCTGTCGTAGTAGTGGAATGTATGGCAGCATTGACTCTGTTAGATTTGATGCTGGAAAATCAGGGCGCAGCCATGGATCATCTGCAGATATAAATTGAGAGGGATACCCATCAGCAATAATCATGCTGGTGGATATCCCTCTTTCCTTGTTATCAGAGGAAACTGCTGCATACTGTAGTCCTTTCCTTTATGGATAATAATAATCATTTACCTCTATACCAATTTATGGATGTGTATACAGTTCGGTTCATCGATAGAAATCGGTTTCGCCATCATCAGGAAATATTTCTTATCATAATCTATACGGAAAGTGGTAATCTCATTGGTGTCATGATTCAAACTGACAAAATGCCTGCCGTCCGGGAAAATTGCCAAGGTTTTGGGGTAATCTCCGCTGATTTTTGATTCACATAACTCCGTGAGCTCCCCACTCTTTTCATCAATTGCATATATCATCACAGAATTGGCGCCTGCGTTAGAACAGAACAGATATTTACCATCAGGACTAATCTCCATACCGGAAGCTGCACAGCCTGTACGCCCATCTTCTTTATTCACCGTAGGAACATTCTGCACTTCCTCAAACACCGGTCCCTCCGGAGCACATTCATAACGGTACACATTTATCTCATTGCTCTCCTCGCACAATACATAGGCATGTTCCCCTTTTTTGCCAAAACGAATCATACGCGGCGAAGAATCGAGCGGCGACCGGATAATATCCGCCAGTTTCAGCTTACCTTTCTCGTAATCAATCTCATATATCTTCACATGGTCCAGACCGCCGTCCACTGCGCACAGGAACTTCTGCCAGGGCGTCAATTCCACACAGTTGACATGGGGACGGTAATTATGCTCCGCAATGCTCCTGCCCATACCTGTATGGAAAATGCCGTCCGCGACGCCTTCAATGCTGCCATCCTCATTGAGCCTCATCATTGAGACACGTCCATCATGGTAACCACCGACAAACAAATAACGGTTCTCACTATCCACTGACACATAGCAGCCACGCATACCGCCAATCCATTTCTCATTGATTGGCTCCAAATCACCGTCCTCCAAAATACGAAATGCTGCCACACCTTCATCTGCTATGGAATAGAGATATTTCCCATTAGCTGAAACAGTCAAATCGGAGGGGTTACTGATAGGAACCACCTTGCGTTCCGTCAATTTCCCTTCTTCCACATCCATATCATAAATATGGATGCCAACACTGCTTCCATGGGTATACGTACCTACATATGCTACATATTTGTCCTTACTCATCTGCCTGTTCCTCCTTTTCTGGCCTACGCAAAATATCAAACATTGCCAACTGATGGCCTACATCAATATATAACACCTGCTTGGGATGGGGCGCAGAATCCATCTCATTGCCCTCTTCATCCCGAATAGACTTCACAATTACCGTCATGTTTTCCCCACTGGGCTCCATAACTTCAATTTCTTCCCCCACATAGAATTTATTTCTCTGTTCTATGCGGTAGCCCTTATCGGTATTCTCCCCTACAATTCCAAGATAAGTATATTCCTTTACATACGTGTTATTGTCATAAATCTGCGTATTTTCATCCGGTTTCCCGAAGAAAAACCCCGTCGTGAACTGCCGATATGTGCAGCCCACAATCTGCTCTAAATACCAGGACATATTCTTCTCATATAATTCCCGAGATTCAAAATAATCATCTATCGCCTTACGGTAAGTCCTTGCCACAGTTGCCACATAGAGCGCTGTTTTCATCCTGCCCTCTATCTTAAAACTGTCAATTCCCGCCTCCATAAGTTCCGGAATATGCTCTATCATGCACAAATCCTTGGAATTAAAAATATAAGTGCCTCTTTCATTCTCATAAACCGGCATATATTCCCCTGGCCTGGTCTCCTCCACAACCGCATATTTCCAGCGGCAAGGATGGGTACACGCGCCCCGGTTGGCATCCCTTCCGGTAAAATAGTTGCTTAACAGACAGCGTCCCGAATATGAGATGCACATCGCGCCGTGGATAAACGTCTCAATCTCCAAATCTGCCGGGATATTCTTACGGATTCCGGCAATTTCCTGCAATGACAGTTCCCGCGCCGATACCACACGCTTAGCTCCCAGCTTATGCCAAAAACGGTACGTGCCGTAATTGGTATTATTGGCCTGTGTGGAAATATGCACTTCCAGTTCAGGACAGATTTCCCTTGCAGCCATAAAAACTCCGGGGTCGGAAATAATCAGCGCATCCGGCTTTATTTCCTTTAACTGACTAAAATATTCCCTCACACCCTCAAGGTCCTCATTGTGCGCCAGAATATTAGCGGTCACATAAACCTTCACCCCGCGCCCATGCGCAAAATCTATTCCTTCACGCATATCTGCCATAGAAAAATTTTTGGCCTTTGCCCTCAGCCCAAATGATTCGCCGCCAATGTACACCGCATCTGCGCCAAATATTACGGCAATCTTTAATACCTCAAGGCTGCTTGCCGGTACAAGCAATTCTGGTTTGTTCATAATTTCCTCCTTAGGGTAATTTACTTCTCTGCCTGTTCCAGGAACCCTAAGGCATCCTCCCACTTAAGATTACTTCACTCAAGACGGTTGGAGACCTAAGGCATCCTCCCACTTCGTGGGTCCCTCCTTAGGTCATTTGGTCCCTCCTTAGGGTAACTGCAATCCCATCCCCGATGGGCAGCACGGACGTTACCAGCCCATCTGTATGGGTCAGCTCATACAGATATTCACGCATCCGTTTATGGATGGTACGATTCCTCCTCGTCACGGCAAAATGGGATTCCAAAATATCTCCATCCTGCAGGACATTATCTGAGACCAGAACCCCTCCCTGGGAGAGAAGACGCATTACTTCCGGAAGAAAATGAATATATTGCCCCTTTGCTGCATCCATAAAGACGAAGTCATAAGGCCCTTCCAGTTCCTGCATAACCTGCATAGCATCCCCTTCTAATAATTGTATCACATTTTGCTTGCCTACGCGCACAAAATTTGCACGGGCAATGGGAATTCTCTTAGCATAATTCTCAATTGTAGTAACCGCACATTCCACGGGATTGTAGTATTCCATCAATAATGCAGAAAATCCCACTGCAGTCCCCACCTCCAGAATACGCTCCGGGCGGTTCATAGCAAGCAGGAGTTTTAATAGATTCTGCGTTTCCCGGCGGATAATGGGCACATAATTCCTATGTGCCTCCTCTTCTATCTCCGCTAAGAAAGAAGGATTACCGCTATCTAAAGAATTGATATATGTGGTCAAACGTTCCTCTGATATCATTCTGTGACTTCCTCAACCTCTTCTTCCGCCATCACCTGCATCATCTCTTTCGCAGTCTGGGACGTATTGAGCGTGTAAGTTCCTGGCTTAAGTTTATCATTGTAATCCAGCACCTGAAGCTGAAGCATGAAAAGAACACCGCTGTCAACAAGCTTCTTCCCTTCGAGAAGTTCTCCCAGCTCCATAGGCGACATGCCCTTTTTTACTTCCACAGTTACATCCTGCCCTGGCGCCTCTTCCATGGCGGGCTCCATAAAAATCCGATATCCCATGCCGTAGGCGGTCTTACCTGCCCTCAGGACTACAATTAATACTAGAACCATGATGGAAATACTCAATATGCTGCTCACAACACTCAATACAATCTTGCCTTTTCCCATAATCTTATCCTTTATGTCTCAAATCCTAAATCAAATTCAATCTCTCTCATCAAGCCATAGTTGATGCGCTGCACCATCCTGCACACCGCAAGTTCTGCTGCCAGATACTCATTGACATAGGGCTGCGCGCGCAGCGGCGCAAATTCCCCCTCAAGCCGGTTCATCTCCGCATACAGGTCTACATTGCGGCATTTATGAAGTTCAAAATTGCGTTTGCGGAATTCGTTGATTGCCTTTTCCTTCTCCGGCTCCTGACGAACCAACTCCCGCATTCTCTGGTATTCCTTATATTCTGGACTGTTTTTCACCGCTTCTATTAAATTACCTACACATTCATCAATCTGATCCATAATAACCTCTTGCTTTCGTTATCTAACCCCGACTGTTCTTAGAATGCTAAACTTCCATAATAATCGGCATAATCATCGGTCTGCGTTTTGTCTTCTTCCAGACGAACTCGCTGAGTTCCTCCTTCACCTCTGTCTTAATCTTACTCCAATCTGTAATGTTCCGGTCCATACAGTAATCCATAACATCTTCCAGCACCTGTTTCGCCTCATCCATCAGGCTCTCAGCGCCTCTCACATAGACAAAACCGCGGCTGACAATATCAGGTCCCGCAAGTACCTGCCCGCTGCCGGACTCCAGAGTCATCACTACAATGATGATACCATCCTCTGCCAGATGCTGGCGGTCACGCAGCACAATATTACCGACATCTCCTACGCCAAGTCCATCCACCAGGATATCTCCCACAGGAACCTGCCCTGTTACCTTCGCCTCGTTCTCATCCAGTTCCAGCACATTCCCGGAAGAAAGGATGAAAATATTTTCTTTATTATATCCCAATTCACGGGCAATTGAAGCCTGCGCTTTCAAATGTTTGTATTCTCCATGTACAGGAATAGCATACTTGGGCTTCACAAGAGAATATATCAGCTTAATCTCCTCTCTGCAGGCATGACCGGACACATGGGCATCCTGGAAAATAACCTCCGCACCCTTCATAAACAATTCATTGATTACATTGGAAACTGCTTTCTCATTTCCCGGAATAGGATTGGAACTGAATATAATCGTATCTCCCGGCTTAATCGTTACTTTCTTATGCAGATTTGCCGCCATGCGGGACAACGCTGCCATAGATTCTCCCTGGCTTCCGGTAGTAATCAGCACAGTCTGCTCGTCCGGGTAGTCTTTCAGCTGTTCAATGTCAATTAAGGTATTCTCCGGAATATGCAGATACCCCAACTCTGTGGCTGTAGAAATGATATTGACCATGCTGCGCCCTTCTACGACAACCTTCCTGCCAAACTTATATGCCGAATTGATAATTTGCTGCACACGGTCCACATTGGAAGCAAACGTCGCAATAATAATGCGCGTATTCTTGTGATCCGCAAATATATTGTCAAATGTCTTTCCCACAGTACGTTCAGAATTCGTAAAGCCCGGACGCTCCGCATTCGTACTGTCACACATCAGAGCCAGTACGCCTTTCTTACCAATCTCCCCAAAGCGCTGCAAATCAATCGCATCTCCGAACACGGGTGTATAGTCCACTTTAAAGTCTCCCGTATGCACCACAATTCCTGCCGGAGAATAGATGGCAAGCGCCGCCGCATCCTGGATACTGTGATTGGTCTTGATAAATTCCACACGAAAACAGCCTAGATTGATATGCTGTCCATACTTAACTACCTTGCGCTTTACTTTGGTGAGCATATTGTGTTCACGCAGCTTATTGTCAATAATACCGATGGTCAGCTTCGTTGCATAAATCGGTACGTTGATATCACGAAGGATATAAGGAATCGCCCCGATATGGTCTTCGTGTCCATGGGTGATAAAAAATCCTTTGACTTTATCAATATTTTCCCTGAGGTAAGTCACATCGGGAATTACCAAATCAATGCCCAGCATGTCATCCTCTGGAAAAGATAATCCACAATCCACTACAATAATACTGTCTTCAAATTCAAAGGCAGTAATGTTCATTCCAATCTGCTCTAATCCTCCAAGCGGAATGATTTTCAATTTTGAGTTTGTTTTTTTCTTCAAATTGCACCTCCATATATGCCAAAAACGCCCCTTTGGCACGTAAATCTCTATCTTACTTTATTCTCACATGGCGATATCCACATCTTCCAGCATCTCTGAAAAAATCCTGGATATAGATTCCAATTCGTTCTCAGATTCTACCATTTCATACACAGCTTCTTCTTCCTCATCCTGCGACAGCCGCTTTAAAATGAACGCATCACAATCCCCAGATTCTTCCTCCGTAACAAGAAGATAATTTATCCCATTAATACGAGTCTCTTCAACTACATAAAATTCTAAAGCCTCTCCATCCTCGGGAGACTGAAATTTCACTTTTTCCATATGCTATTCCTTTATGATTCCTAAATCTCGCTCTGTTCTTCCTTATGCCATTCTTTACGATTCCTAAATCTCGCTCTGTTCTTCCTTAATTGCCTGTGAATCCAGATAGCCCTGCAGTATCAATACAGCCGCAATCTTATCCACATAGCCCTTACGTGCTTCTCTGCGCACACCGCTCTCCATCAATGTCCGTTCCGCTGCCACTGTTGTCAGACGCTCGTCCCATAAGAGTACAGACAGACCGCTCCGTCTCTCCAACATCTCCTTGAACTCCAGTGTCTTCGTACAGCGCTCGCCTTCCGTATTATTCATGTTCTTAGGGAAGCCAAGCACAATTGTCCCGACCTGGTATTCCACTATCAACTCTTCTATTCTCGCCAAAGTCTGCCTGAGCTTTCCAGGCGACTTCCTGGGGATAGTCTCGACTCCCTGTGCCGTCACCTGCAGCGCATCACTGACCGCAACGCCCACTGTCTTAGAGCCAAAATCCAAACCCATAATCCGCATCTTGCGCCTCCTATTCCCAAAAATTATTCCTGATATACTGGCGCAAAATCTCTTCTACCAATTCATCACGTTCTACTTTCATAATGAGACTTCTGGCATTCTTGTGGCTGGTGATGTAAGTAGGGTCTCCGGACATAATATATCCGACAATCTGATTTACCGGATTGTACCCCTTCTCCCGCAGCGCACTGTACACGATTTCCAAAATATCATTTACGTGTATCTTCTGCTCTTTCTCTACTTTAAAAAATTGAGTATTGTTTTTATCCTGCATTTTTCCACGCCCTTATTTCACTCTTTCGTTCTGATAAATCTTCCTTTTTACTATTCTAATACAAACGTTCGGAAAACTCAAGATTTTTCTTCTAAAAGGTTTTCCATACATAAAACATGTTCTTTCAACCTGGAAATCACCGTTCCTCTTACCAGCTCGTTTTCCATGTTCCCATTCTTCTGCCCTGCCGCAGGAACTGCTATTTTTACATATTCTTTCGTATGTCCCAGAAAATATTCCACGCCGCCGAAAGAAACTTTCTCTTCCACCAATACCTCTGCCTGCTTACCGATGTGCCACCTTAAAAATTCCTCGTTCATCGGCGCAAGGTCCTCAAACAAGGTCTCGCTGCGCGCATGTTTTATCTCTTCCGGAACCTGCTGCTCCATCCTGTCTGCCCGCGTACCTTTGCGCCTGGAATATTTAAAAATGTGAATTTCAAAAAATCCTATCTTTTTGAGGAACTTCCTGGTTGCCTCAAACTCTTCCTCCGTCTCTCCGGGAAAACCCACTATCACATCCGTAGTTATTGCCGGATGGCTAAAATATTTTCTTATAATATTGCAGCCCTGTTCATACTCCTCGCAGGTATATTTACGGTTCATGCGCTGCAAGGTAGCATCACAGCCGCTTTGCAATGACAGATGGAAATGCGGGCAGATTTTGGGCAGTCCCGACAATCTTCTGACAAACTCCTCCGTGATGATTTTCGGTTCCAGGGAGCCTAAACGAATACGTGCAATTCCCGGCGCCTTATGGACCTCTTCTATCAAATGGAGCAGGTCTGTGCCCAGGTCCACGCCGTAAGAACTCAGATGAATCCCGGTAAGTACAACTTCCCGATAGCCGTTTGCCGCCAGGCTGCCGACCTCTTTCAGTACATCTGTAATCTCCCTGCTCCTTACACGCCCTCTGGCATATGGTATGATGCAGTAGCTGCAAAACTGATTACAGCCATCCTGCACCTTGATAAATACCCTTGTGCGTTCCGCAGTACGATTGACAGACAATGTCTCGTAGGACAGATTTCCGTCAACATCTGCCACCGATGAGAAATCTTCTGGGCACGCCACATTTTCACGCTGCGCAAAAAAACGTTCCAGCATCTCTGGCAGCTCGTGTTTCTTATTATTGCCAATCAAGATGTCAACCGCTGCTTCTTGCAAGACCTGTTCTTTTGATGTCTGCACATAACATCCCACGGCAACTACCACGCTGTGCGGATTTCTCCTTTTGGCACGGTGAAGCATCTGCCTCGATTTGCGTTCCGCAATATTCGTCACAGAACACGTATTAATTACATAGACGTCCGCTGCTTCCTCAAAAGGCACTATCTCATAACCGCGCTGCTCTAAAAGCTGCTGCATACTCTCCGTCTCGTAAGCATTGACTTTACAGCCCAGATTGTGAAATGCTGCTTTTCTCATCACACTTTACCCTTTCTGTGTCTCTCCATGGCAAACTGCCGAAAAAGACGATACTATTTCTTCCTTAAATTGGTCATGGTGTTATTGACTTTTCCCATAAAAGGGGATAAGATAAAGAAAATGTTTCTAAATATTGGAACATCCAAACAAAATATAATTTGTAAGGAGGCTTTTACAATGATAGAAGTACAAATTTCTTTAAATTCCATCGACAAGGTAAAATCTTTCGTCAACGCCATCACGCAGTTTGACTTTGACTTTGATTTGATTTCCGGAAGATATGTTATCGATGCCAAATCCATTATGGGTATCTTCAGCCTTGATTTGTCCAAACCGATTGATTTAAAAATCCATGCGGAAGACAATGAAGATGAAGTTATGGAAGTCATTAAGCCGTATCTGGTTTAATTTTTACGCATTATACGGTACATCCCCCCATGAAGATTCATGGGGGTTTTTTCATTTTACTATAATAGTCTCTGCCGTCTCAATGGCAGTCTTCATCATCTCATCAATCTGTTCTTTCAGATGTGTCTCCGAACGACGGATGACTTTAAGGCTCGGTTTTGTCACCGGATGTTTTGCCACAAAAATCGTACAGCAGTCCTCATAAGGCAGAATAGATGTCTCAAACGTGCCAATTCTCTTGGAAAGTTCTATAATCTCCTGCTTATCAAAACCAATCAGCGGACGGTAAACAGGCATGGTACAAACCTCATCTGTGGAAGCCAGAGACTGCATGGTCTGGCTTGCCACCTGTCCAATGCTTTCCCCTGTAATCAAACCGAGGGATTCCGTTTCTCTGGCAAAATACTCCGCAATCCGCATCATATAGCGGCGCATGATAATCGTCAGTTCATCATGCGGGCATTTCTCATAAATATACATCTGAATATCGGTAAAGTTTACCACCTTCAGGTAAATGGGACCTGTATACTTCGCTACAATCTTCGCCAAATCCACAACTTTCTGTTTGGCACGCTCACTTGTATAAGGCGGCGCGTGAAAATAAACAGCATCAATCTTCACACCGCGCTTAGCTATCATATAGCCCGCCACCGGACTGTCAATGCCGCCGGACAAAAGCAACATACCCTTGCCGTTCGTGCCAACCGGCATTCCGCCGGGTCCTGGAATAATTTCCGAATAAATATTGATTTTACCACGGATTTCTACATTTATCAGTATATCTGGATTATGCACATCCACTTTCATGTCCGCAAAGGCATCCAATATCCTCTCTCCCAACGCCGCATTCACTTCCATGGAGGGCATGGGATAACTCTTGCGCGCCCGCCGGGTATTGACTTTAAATGTCAAATGCTTGTCAGGATAACGCTTGTCCAGGTAAGATACCACATCTTCTGCCAGCTTGTCAAATCCCTCGTCCTCCGTAAGCACAACCGGGCAGATTCCGACAATACCAAACACATGCTGCAAGTGCTCTAACACCTCATCATAATCAAACTCTGACAGCGCCTCAATATAAATGCGCCCCTGTTCTTTGCTAATCTGAAATTCTCCCTCTACAGGCTTAAGCGCATACTTAATCTGACGCACCAACGCATCTTCGAACAAATGACGGTTCTTTCCCTTGATGCCAATCTCTCCATATTTTATCAAAAATGCTTTAAACATGATAATTCCTTTCTAATGCCTGGTATATTTTCCCAAAAAGGGAACCAGCTCTTTGAGGCTGGCAAGGCAGTACTCCACTTCCTCTAATGTATTCTGAGGACAAAAACTGATACGTATCGTAGAATCCAGATAGTCCCTGCCAATACCGATTGCTGCAAGTGTTGCGCTCTTCGCAGGTTTGTTGGAGGCACATGCGCTGCCCGCTGAGACATAAATCTGTCTCTCCTCTAAAGCGTGGAGCAGCACTTCACTGCGAACACCGTCCACACTGAGGCTGACAATATGGGGGGCGCTATTCTGATAATTGCCATTGACATGTGCCCAGTTCTGACCAGACAGACCCTCAATAAATGATTCTTTTAACTGAAATAAATGCGCCTGCTTTGCCGCAAAATCTTCATATGCCTCCTTCGCCGCCTGTCCCAGTCCTGCAATTCCCGGCACATTCTCTGTCCCGGAACGCATATTTTTCTGCTGTCCGCCGCCGAAGAGAATCGGCTTTAATTTCGTCTTTTCTTTCACATATAAAAACCCGCTCCCCTTCGGTCCATGAATCTTATGTCCGCTGACAGACATAAGGTCAATACCCAGCTTGCCTGGATGGATGACATACTTCCCATACGCCTGAATGGCATCTACGTGCAATAATGCCCGGGGATTTTTGTTCTTAATGATTTGCGCTGCTTCTGCAATTGGCTCAACCGCTCCAATCTCGTTATTTACATACATAATGGACACCAGAATGGTATTTTCCGTTACCGCTGCCGCCAACTCCTCCAGAGAAATAATCCCATCCCTGTCCACAGCCAGATAAGTCACCTGGAATCCCTGTTCTTCCAAAAACTTCATCGGCGATAACACTGCCGGATGCTCAATCCTTGTAGTAATCAAATGGTTTCCACTTCGTTTGTTTGCCATAGCCGCACCTATAATAGCAAGGTTATTGGATTCCGTGCCACCGGAAGTGAAAATCAACTCTGAATCTTTGGCTTTCAACGTCTTACAGATTTTGTCCCGCGCATCCCGGATATAATTTTCCCCCTCCATCCCTTTCCTATGCAAGGAGGAGGGATTGCCGTAATCCTCCACCAACGCGCGTACCATGAGTTCTTTCACTCCTTCAGAACAGCTGGTTGTGGCAGAATTGTCAAAATATGCCTCCATAAAATCCTCCTAATCTTCCACTGCATATTGTAACATAGAAAGCGCACAGAGCCCGGCTGTCTCCGTGCGAAGAATACGGTTTCCAAGAGAAACCATCTCCATATCTTCCTTGGCCAGTGCAATCTCTGCGGAATCATAGCCGCCCTCAGGTCCTATGAAAATTCCTACAGAAGAACCCTTGGGTATCTTACTGAACACTTCCCTGGTATGCGCCAGTCCACGTTGATTCTCATAGGGCAGAATGCGCACGTCCAAACTTTGGGCATACTCTGTTGCCTGCCTGAAATTCATGACCATCCCAACCCTGGGAATGATACTGCGTTTCGATTGCTTCGCCGCGCTCTCTGCAATCGCCTGCCATCTTGCCTGCTTCGCTTTTGCCCGCTTCTCATCCAGCTTTACCACACAATTTCTCATGGCAACCGGTATGATTTCTGAAACGCCAAGTTCCACTGCTTTCTGGATGACTAACTCCATCTTATCTCCCTTAGGAAGTCCCTGAAAAAGCGTAATCCTAAGGGATAGTTCTGTCCCCTCGGCCTCCCGCAGAACCTTAAGGGTAATCTTCTCGCTCTCTATCCTGCTGACTGCGCAGTAAAAATCACCTCCTGCGTTATCGCTGATACGCACCTCTTCCCCAGTCCGCATACGGAGGACATTTCTGATATGGTTTACATCACTGCCTGTAATGGTGGCTATGTCCCCACAAATCTGCCCCGGCTCTACAAAAAACTGAAACATCTTCTCACTCCTATGCTATTTTCTGGCGGTTATGCTTACCCACTCCCCCTGATGGCAGACCTCTAAAATCTCAAGTCCGGCAGCAAGGACTGCTTCTTTTACCGCCTCTTCTTTAAAATCAATAATTCCACTGGTAATATAGACTCCTCCCTTTTTCAGGCGGCCTGGAATTACCGGTGTCAGAGGGATAATGATATCCGCAAGAATATTGGCAACTACAATATCATAGTCCACGCCCACTTTCTCCCGCAGCTTGCTGTCATCAATGAGATTTCCATGATAAAAACTGCCTTTTTCCGCGGGCAGATGATTTATCTCCATATTGTCTTTCGTTGCCTCCATACATATGGGATCAATATCTGTCCCCACTACAGCAGCGGCGCCAAGCTTTAAGCTGACCAAGGATAAGATACCGCTTCCGCAGCCCACATCCAACACCCTGCATCCCTGTTTCAGATACTTATCTAACTGACGGATGCAAAGCTGTGTGGTCTCATGTTTGCCTGTGCCAAAAGAAGTCCCGGGGTCAATCTCAATCACGCATCGGTAATCCACAGCCCGGGGCATCTCCTCCCAGGTTGGTTTAATCAGGATATTCTCGATGACAAAGGACTTAAAATATTTCTTCCAGTTATTAATCCAGTCCTTGTCATCCGTCTCTCCTTCGCTGATTTGAGCGCTGCCCACATCCACAAACACCCGCAGGTTCTCAAGCTCCTCCCTTACTTGGTCCAGAAGCGCTCCATGCTCTCCCTCCTCCAGAAAGAAGCTGACCTTAGCGCTGCCTTCATCCGGCGGCAGTTGGGGCAAAATATCAATATACAGCCGCTCCTTTTCTTCTGCTGACAAAGGAATATTATCTTCAATCTGAACACCTTCAATCCCCAGGTCGGCCAGCATACTGCTGACAAGGTCCTCCGCCTGGGTCGTTGTCTGGATGGTATACTGTTTCCACTTCATGCATGTGCTCCTTAATTCTTAAACTGTTTCTTCAAGCTGTCATAAATCCGATTGATTTCCTGCAGCGTATTTGTATCTCCTGCTGCATTATCTGGGTGGTAAATCTTGGTAAGGTCTTTGTACCGTTTCTTTAACGCACCCATATTATTAACGCCGGAGAAGAACATCTGTGCTTCTGGAAGGGGCTCTCCTGCTGTTTTCCCACGATTGCTGCCTGTACGGGAATATCTCTTCTTCTCCCGCTCAATATCTTCTTTTTCATGAGCAAGCTTCTGCAGCTCTCCCTCCAAAATCTTCCACTTCATTTGGAACAGATGCTTCTCCTCCGCCAGACGTTTTTGCTCCAGTTCCTTTCTCCTGTAAAAATCCTGCTGCTCCTGTTTGAATCTGCGTCTGTCATCCTCCAGCTGCTGCCGTTCCCTGTGCAGCATTCTGGACTGAAAATCTTCCGACATTGGTTCCCGAATCATCCTCCCCAGCTGCCGTTTCGGCTGATCCATCTTTTTTCCCCCTTCGTATCTGCTGCCTGTAAGCTATGGCTGTTGCCATTGCACATTTGTTAATCTGTATCTGCCGTCTGCAAATTATGGCTAAATGACCGCTATTTTACCTTCTTTACGTTGCTGTCAGCGCCGTAAATTTTCTTTCCAGCCACAGTCACATATGCGCGCATTTTAAAGCTGTAAGATTTTTTCCTGCTGAGTTTCGTCTTCGTAAAGGAAACCGTCTTGCCTTTTCCAATTGTCTTAATCTTTTTATATTTGCCGCTGCCCGTCTTCATGAAAATTTCATAGCCGCTGGCGCCGGTGACTTTCTTCCAACTCAGTTTTATCTTACTGCTCCCACTTCTCTTTGCCTTACTGAGCTTAGCCTTTGCCGGAGAAGTTGCCGTCCTCACGGTGTCGGCTGAAGCTGCATAGACATTCTTATTATTGACAATACGGTAGGGGGTAATCTGCAGCGTATAGGCAGTTGCAGATTTCAGGTTTTTGTAGGTATAAGTATTTCCTGTTACATTTATTGTGGATACGGCATTACTGCCTTTATAAAATATCAAACGATAATTTACCCCAGGCACATTTTTCCAAGAATAGGACAGGGAATTCGTTGTCCTTTTCGCTATCTTCAAACCAGTCACACGGCCTGGTTTTGTAGGGGAAAGTGTGGGGATTTCTTCGGTATAAATTTTACCGCAGAGCTTACAGGTAAATGTCTTCAACCCTTTCTGTGTCTCTGTGGGCGCTTTCGTCACCACTGACTGATACTGATGGCGCGGGCATATTACTTCCACTATCACCTCAATATCTGTAACTATCTGATAATTTGCCTGGTCATCCGGCCTGTAACATACATAAAATTTCTGATTGCCAATTTTAGACAGCTTTGTCTTATCATCTGTCTGCCACAAAAATCCCTCCGGCAGTTGTATGGACGCAAGAGCCATTCCGCTGTTTCCTTTCAGACCAGTAGGAACAGTATACTGCGGCTTGGCACGTGCAATCTCCACACGCACGCTTCCCGCAAATGTCTGATGCCCGGCCCTTGAAACCTTAAACCATACTTCATACGTACCAGCATTAATCATTTCCGGCTGTTCCTGGGAAAATACTGCATCGCCTTCACTTCCCAGCGCATACTGAACGATATCCCCCTCTTCCAGTCCATTGATTACGATAGCATAAGGCTGCCCATTATAAATCCCTGTTACATCGGCTGTTGTAATGCCTGTAATTTCCGGCGGCAATTCGTCAATTTCCTCGGTATAGCTGTTCCCGCAAATTATACAGGTATGGGTGATAATTCCCTTTTCCGTCCCTGTCGGCTCCTTGGTAACTTCCGAAATATATCTATGTTCCGGACATGTCACTGCCACCGCAATGCTTACGTTCACCGTCTGGTAATTATTCTTATCTTCTGGAGTATATACTGCCGGATAGCTATGGGAACCCTCCTCACGCAGCTTCGTATCCGGTTCCTGCCAGGTAAATCCAGACGGCAGCTCCACGTCCGCAAGCGTATGGCCGCTGTTTCCAGTAAGTCCTTCCGGCAGTTCATAGGTGGGCGCCGCCTGTTCGATTGTCACTGTGACCTTGCCCTGGAAAGATGTATAGCCTGCCCGCTCCACCTGATAGCGGACCTCATATGTACCGGCAGCCACCATTTCCGGCTGCACAGCCTGATATTTTCCATCTGCCCCTGCATACTTTACAACATCGCCTTCCTGAATCCCTGCCACTTCAATCAGATATGGCTGTCCGGTATAAATCCCTGTTATGTCCTCAGCAGAGATACCCTCCAGTTTGGGAACGGCAATCTTACGGATATTTTCCTGCTTCCCGCTGGTCATAAAATCATTCTTTGACGAATAATAGAACTCACCCCCGCGCACAGTAAATCCATCAATCAAATCACTGTCAAGGTCCTGTGGACTGTAAAATTTATCCACACTCTCGTCCGCATTCATCTGGAAAACTTCTGTCGAGGTATTAAAATAAATCTTATCTCCCACTCTGGCAAGATACATAAAGCTTACCGGATAGTAACTGTTGCCAATTGACCAGACAGACGTTGCATACAATGCCTCTTCGCTGCCCGCAAGTAACTGCGTTCTTTCCTTTTTCATCAGTTTTACTGCGCGCTCCATCTGTAAATCGCCATCATCTGGTTGATATTTGGAATAATACCAGGAATCATTTACATAGCAGATGGCAGAACTTACACCCGACCAAAACGCTTCGTCATAAAGCGCAGAATCTGCTGTATGACCGTCACTCCAGGAGTGATGATTATGGTCCGGATCTGATATCTCATTATCACTGAGCAGGAAATAATTATGCCCTACCCTGCCGATACAATCCCACGCAGAGTCATCCCAAGTGGCATCCACATGGTACCACTTGCCGCCAATCTCAATCATGTTCCAGGCGTGCGCCATCGCATTGCTGCTGATTACTTCACAGGAAATTCCCAGCCTGTCTTCCATGATATAGGCAAACGCATCTGCGTAGCCATCGCACACGGCAATCCGATTGACCAGGGAGCCATATGCCGTATGGGAAATGTCCGGCACGTTATTCGCATCCAGCCGCTCTTTATCGTATTCACAGTTCTGCACCAGATAATCATGCACGATGAGCGCCTGCTGGTAATCCTCCAACGATGTGTCAACCTGGGACGCCACCTCGTCAACAGCCGCCTCCAGTTCCTCCCGCATCTGGTTGGCTTCCTCCTTGCTGTAAAGATATGTTACTTGATAGGAAAGAATCTTATCGCCCATATATGAAATGCTGTAACCGCCTTTTACATAAAATAACTGCGGATTATTATTTAAAATCTTAAAATAATCTGCTGCCTGCTCAACAGGGAGATTGTAAGCGGATACATCTATTACCGGCTCAAAATTCTCCAATGCCGCAACAATATACTCCTCCAATGACTGCCCAGCCCTTGCCAGGCTGCGCGTCCCCTTCCCCTCAGCATATCTGAGCGTTGGCTCCCCATAATACTCCTCCTGATAACGTTCTTCCTCCACCAAGGTCACACTTTTTGTCTTTAACGTCTCCGTTTCAGCATGTACCTGCGTAACCCCGCTTGACAGAAACAACATCATCAAAAACAGTACCGTAAATTTCTTTTTCATAAATTCCTCCTGTTTACCATGTCTGCTTCACTATAATTACCATGCCTATGCTCTCCCCATTATATAATAGGAAAAACGGATTGGCAAGAAGAAACTCGGTGTTTGCGCTGTCCGCTTCACAGAAAAATTTCAAAAAAGCTGTACTCTGCAGCATTTCACAGAATACAGCCCAAATTTACATATCTTCCAATGTTTCTTTTATTTTACCCATAAACCCTTTTTTCTTCTTTTCTGTGCCCGCTGCGCCATCCTGCTTCTTTAAGGACTGTCCGCTCACCTCGTCAAATTTACGCAGCGCTTCTTTCGCTTCACCATTTAAGTTGGTAGGCACCTGCACTACCAAGGTGACATAATGGTCACCACGGACAGAGGAATTGCGTAAGGAGGGAATTCCCTTTCCTTTGAGGCGAATTCTGGTATCCGTCTGTGTACCTGCCTTGACCTCATATAAGATATCTCCGTCAATCGTATTGATACGCACCTCACCGCCTAAAGCTGCCTGGGCAAAGGAAATCGGCGCAGTCGAATAGACATTCATATCCTGACGCTGGAAAATCGGATGTCTGCTGACATTTACCTCGACCAGCAAATCCCCCCGCGGTCCGCCATTTGTTCCTGGCTCACCTTTATCCCGGATACGTACGCTCTGTCCATTGTCAATTCCTGCTGGGATGGACACCTTAATCTTCTTGCGCTTAGCAATATATCCCGTTCCATGGCAATCTGGACATTTATCCTTGATGATTTTGCCGGTACCCCGGCATTCGGGACAAGTCTGAACATTTTGCACCATGCCTAAGAAAGACTGCTGGGTATAAACTACTTTGCCCTTACCACCGCACTTCGTACAGGTCTCCGGGTTGGTTCCCGGTTTTGCGCCGGTCGTATGACAGGTCTGGCATTCGTCTTTCAATGTGATTTCAATCTCTTTCTCACATCCAAAAGCAGCCTCCTCAAAGGTGATGCGCACTGCCGCACGTAAATTGGCTCCTTTCATAGGACCATTGCTGGCAGAGGAACGTCTTCTTCCTCCGCCAAACAAATCGCCAAATATATCGCCAAATATGTCGCCCATGTCCATGCCGGAGAAATCAAATCCTCCTCCACCTCCCATGCCGCCCTCAAAAGCGGCATGGCCAAACTGGTCGTACTGACGTTTCTTATCCGGGTCGCTCAAAACCGCATATGCCTCAGACGCCTCTTTAAATTTTTTCTCCGCTTCTGCGTCCCCCGGATTCATATCTGGATGATATTTTTTGGCAAGTGCACGATACGCTTTCTTGATTGCTGCATCATCTGCACCCTTATCTACACCCAGGATTTCATAATAATCTCTCTTCTGCTCTGCCATGACTAACTCCCTTTTTGCAAGTTATCTGTAAAAATCAACCTTTTCATGCTTAGAACTGCAGCAAATCTTATACTTCCTTATAATCTGCATCCACCACATCATCATCTGCACTGCTGTAGGAAGTATTTCCCATATCCGGCCCTGCGCCCTGTGCGCCTTGTGCTGCCTGTGCATTTTCATACATCTTGGCAAATACTTTCTGCGCGCTCTCCATAAGCTTTTCTTTAGCGGCTTTCATCTCGCCAACCTGGTCATCCGTCATCTCCTCTGCATTCGGATGAGCTTCAACCATTGCCTTTAATGCATTGAGGTCTGCTTCCACTGCAGATTTGTCTGCCGCATCAATATTCTCGCCAACCTCTTCAAGCGCTTTCTCCGTCTGGAAGACAAAAGAATCCGCATCATTTCTGGTATCAATAGCTTCTTTGCGCTTCTTATCCTGTGCCTCGAACTCTGCTGCTTCCTTAACTGCTTTGTCTATCTCATCCTCAGACATATTGGAGCCCGCGGTAATCGTAATATGCTGCTCTTTTCCTGTTCCCAGGTCTTTGGCTGATACGTTTACAATACCATTGGCATCGATATCAAACGTAACCTCAATCTGAGGTACTCCTCGTCTTGCAGGCGGAATGCCATCAAGACGGAACTGACCTAAGGATTTGTTATCCCTTACAAACTGACGCTCACCCTGTACCACATTGATGTCAACAGCTGTCTGGTTATCCGCTGCCGTTGAGAAAATCTGGCTGTGCTTGGTAGGAATTGTTGTATTACGTTCAATCAGTCTGGTTGCTACGCCGCCCATTGTCTCAATAGACAATGATAATGGAGTTACATCCAGCAGAAGGATTTCACCTGCACCTGCATCTCCTCCCAGCTTGCCGCCTTGGATGGAGGCGCCGAGAGCCACACATTCGTCTGGATTCAGGGATTTGCTCGGCTCTTTGCCTGTCAGCTGCTTTACTTTATCCTGTACAGCCGGGACACGCGTAGAACCGCCTACCAGCAATACCTGACCTAATTCAGAAGCTGTAAGTCCTGCATCTTTCAAGGCATTCTGAACCGGAACAGCCGTGCGCTCTACCAAATCATGGGTCAACTCATCAAATTTTGCCCTGGTCAGGTTCATATCAAAATGCTTAGGACCTTCTGCCGTTGCCGTGATAAACGGCAGGTTGATATTCGTTGTTGTTGCGGAAGAAAGTTCTTTTTTCGCTTTCTCTGCCGCCTCTTTCAATCTCTGCAGAGCCATCTTGTCATTGGAAAGGTCGATGCCTTCTGTCTTCTTGAACTCTGCCAGCATATAATCCGTAACTTTCTGGTCGAAATCATCGCCGCCCAGACGGTTATCTCCAGAAGTGGACAATACCTCGATAACGCCTTCCCCAATCTCAATAATGGATACGTCAAACGTTCCTCCGCCTAAATCATACACCATTATTTTCTGTTCTTTGTCATTATCAAGACCATATGCAAGTGCTGCAGCTGTAGGCTCGTTGATAATACGCCTTACCTCGAGTCCCGCAATCTTACCTGCGTCCTTGGTTGCCTGACGCTGTGCATCGTTGAAATATGCCGGAACTGTAATAACTGCTTCCGTCACTTTCTCACCCAGATAATTTTCTGCATCTGCCTTTAATTTCTGCAGAATCATGGCAGAAATTTCCTGCGGGGAATATTTTTTGTCATCAATAGCTTTCTTGCTCTCTGTACCCATATCCCTCTTGATGGAAGAAATGGTCTTTTCTGCATTGGTGACAGCCTGACGTTTCGCAGGTTCACCTACCAGACGCTCACCGGTCTTTGTAAACGCAACGACAGAGGGTGTTGTCCTTGCTCCTTCTGTATTGGCGATAACCACCGGCTTACCACCTTCCATAACTGCCA
>CAJUHY010000036.1 GCA_910585895.1 uncultured Lachnospiraceae bacterium | reverse complement strand
AATGAGTTTGCAAATATGGAAAAAACCATGGTGACAGCTGCAAACAAGCAGATATATGCGGAATTGCAGCAGGAACTGGAAGAGTATTGGGTACTGGAACAGGAGATATTGGAGTTGGGGGCTACCGAAGACCAACAAAAGTGTATAGAGGCCCAGGAAATGGCAATGGGTCAGTTGATGCCTATGTATAACAGTATTTACGATAAGCTGTCGGAAGTCATGGATATCAAAGTTTCTAAAGGAAATACACTGTCTGGACAGCTTAACGTTGTATGTCTGGTACTTTCTGTCGTCATCGGCATTGTAATTGTCGGCGCTTTGTTTGTGGCATTCCGCCTGGGGGTTGGAATTGCAAACAGTATCGCTGTTCCGCTGAACGCATTAAAGGAGCGTCTGGCAACTTTTGCAAAAGGTGATTTATCTTCTTCTTTCCCGGAGGTCAGTGCAAAGGATGAAGTGGCAGATATGATAGGTGAGGCAAAGGGAATGGCGGAAACGCTTCAGTTCATTATTGATGATGAGAAGAAAATTCTTGAGGCAATGGCTGACGCCAATTATGCAGTTACGACTCAGGACAGCAGCAGATATTCAGGAGATTTTGAAGAGCTGTTGACGGCAATGAGAGATTTGAAGCGGCAGATGGTTTCTACTATTAAGTCTATTGAAGAAGCGTCTTCTCAGGTGTCTGCCGGTTCTATAAATTTGTCAGAAGCCGCTCAGAGTCTTGCAGAAGGAGCGACAGATCAGGCTGGAGCAGTAGAGGAAATGCAGGCTACGATTATGTCCATTACTGAAAATATTGAGACGGCGGCAGAAAATGCGGAAGATTCTTATCAGCAGGCACAGAGATATTCAGATGAGGCCAGCAGAAGCCGGGAGGAAATGAATACCATGACGATGGCGATGGACCGTATCAGTGATGCATCTCAGAAAATTGAAAATATTATTTCAGAAATTGAAGATATTGCATCCCAGACAAATCTTTTGTCCTTAAATGCTTCTATCGAAGCGGCAAGGGCAGGAGAGGCGGGACGTGGCTTTGCTGTCGTTGCAGACCAAATCAGGCAGCTTGCGGAACAGAGTTCTAAGGCTGCAGTTGAGACGAGAGAATTGATTGAAGGTACCATACAAGAGATTTCAGAAGGAAGCAAAGCGGCAGAAAGAGTTGCGGCGGTTATTGAAAATGTTGTGAACGGAATCGGTCAAATTGCAGATTCTTCTAAGAGTGTCAGCAGTACTGCCGCCAATCAGGCGGTTGCCATGAAACAAGCGGAAGAGGGAGTAGGCCAGATATCAGAAGTGGTACAGTCAAATTCGGCGACGGCAGAGCAATCGTCTGCAACCAGCCAGCAGTTATCAGCGCAGGCTCTTTGTCTGGATGAGTTAATCGGCAAATTTATCCTGCCTACAGATTAAATAACAAATCAGTTTTTATTCTAATACAAAATCTCTTGCATATACTGGTATCAGTAGAACAGGAGGTTTTTGTATGGAAAATGTGAGTACCGGTACATATAATATTTATAAAGATATCAGTGCGAGAACGAACGGAGATATCTATATCGGGGTTGTAGGTCCTGTGCGGACCGGAAAGTCCACGTTTATCAAGCGTTTTATGGACGTGATGGTATTGCCGGAAATGGAGGATGCCCACAGCAGGGAGCGCGCCACAGATGAACTGCCGCAGTCGGCACAAGGGAAGACAATCATGACAACCGAACCGAAATTTGTGCCCAAGGAGGCGGCAAAAATCCGTTTGGGAGGGGATTTGGAGGTCAGCGTACGCCTGATTGATTGCGTGGGATTCATGGTAGAGGGTGCGAGCGGGCACATGGAAGAGGGCACAGAGCGGATGGTGAAGACGCCCTGGTTCGATTATGAGATTCCTTTCACGCAGGCAGCCGAGATTGGTACGCAGAAGGTAATCCGCGAGCATTCCAATATCGGAATTGTTATAACTACGGATGGTTCCATCACGGAACTCCCCAGAGAGAGTTACGTGGCTGCGGAGGAAAAGACCGTCAGTTCCCTGCAGAAAATTGGCAAGCCTTTCATCGTTCTCCTCAATACGCAGAAGCCTTATGGTTCCGAGAGCCAGAAGCTTGCGGAGGAATTGTCTGCCAAATATGGGGTTACAGTATTGCCGGTAAACTGTGAGCAGCTGAGGAAAGATGATATTTATCATATTTTGGAGAGCATACTCTATGAATTTCCCATTGAGCGGGTGGACTTTTTCCTGCCGAAATGGGTGGAAATGTTGGAGAATACCCATAAGATTAAAGAAAACGTGATTCAGAATGCCATGCAGATTCTTAAGAGATTTACTTTCGCCAAGGATATCCGCGGCACGGACCTTGCGCCGGAGGGCGAGTACATCCGCCGTATGAAACTGGATAAGGTGGAATTGTCGAGAGGCTGTGTGCAGATAATTTTTGACATTGACGAGAAATATTACTATGAGAATATGAGCGAACTGACCGGAGTGCCTATTCAGGGCGAGTACCAGCTTATTTCCATGATTAAAGAGTTGTCCGCTATGAAAAAAGAGTATGATAAGGTGGGCAGCGCCATGGAGGCAGTGAAGCAGAAAGGTTACGGTGTGGTGACGCCCCAACTGACAGATATTGAAATTGAGGAACCGGTGCTTATCCGTCATGGCAATAAATTTGGCGTAAAAATTAAGGCGCAGTCGCCGTCCATACATATGATTCGCGCAAATGTGGAGACGGAGATTGCCCCCATTATCGGCAGCGAGGAACAGGCGCAGGACCTGATTGGCTATATCAAGACTTCCAGAGACCAGGACGAGGGAATCTGGCAGACGAATATTTTCGGCAAATCCATTGGCGAGTTGGTGGAGGACGGCATCCGCAGCAAAATTACCATGATGGATGATGAGAGTCAGGTAAAGCTGCAGGATACTATGCAGAAAATTGTCAATGACAGCAACGGCGGACTGGTGTGTATCATTATATAGGTGTTGGTTTGGATGAAATGTTTGCAGAAAATTTGCAGAGAAAGAATCTGCGGAGGGCATTTCTCAAGTTATATATGGCTTGAGGAATGTCCTTGTTCTCTGAAATACGCTGTTTTGCTGCAGAAAACAGGAATGTATGCAGGAAGCAAGGCGTTTAAAGGCAGTCGTTTTAAGCAGCAATTCTTGCGTTGACTTTTCAAGTGTCTGGAATTACAATGAAAAGAGAGAAAATAAGGGGACGAAAGGAATGCCATGAAGATAACTTATATCCACCATAGTACTTTCTGCGTGGAAACGGCAGGGAAAGTGCTGGTATTTGACTATTATAACGGTAAGGGGCTGCCTGGTTGTGAATATCATGGAAAGATGCCTGAATATCCTCAGGATACGCCGGTTTATGTGTTTGCCAGCCACAGCCACAGAGACCATTTTGATGCGGAGGTTCTTACATGGAGTGCGCGTTACCCATATATCCGCTATATTTTCGCAAGGGAGGTCAAAAGAAAGCTTGGCAATTCCATATTAAAAAGGTTGGGCGTTGGCGAGCAGATAAAGGAGAGGATTACCTACGTCAGGCCGGGAGAAAAATATGAGATTGGGGATTTGGCAGTGGAGACTTTTCTTTCTACAGACAGCGGCGTGGCATTTTTGGTGTCAGTTTCCGGCAAGGCCATTTACCATGCCGGGGATTTGAACTGGTGGCGGTGGGAAGGTGAAACGGAACAATTTAACTGTCATCAGGAGGAGGTTTATAAGCGGCAGATTGGACTTTTGGCAGAACGGAGCCTGGATGTTTCTTTTGTGGTGGTTGACCCCAGACAGGAGAGGGACAAGTTTTTGGGGATTGATTATTTCCAGCGCCATGTAAATTCCAGATATGTGGTTCCCATGCATCTGTGGAAGCAGTATCATCTGGTTCGGGAATATCAGAACTGTTTGGAAGGTGAACAAATTGGCGGGCACATTCTTTTGTTTGATAAGGAGAATCAATCGCTGACATTGGAAGACTTGCCCTGAAATTCCTGATATGATATAATATGGCCTATGAAGCAAATTAGGAGGTGCGTGAACGTGTTTTTAACCAGTCTTTTACAGTATGCAGTAAAGTTTGTTCTGTTTGCAGCAGTTGCGGTAGCCGGAGTATTTATCGGTAAGGCATTGCGCGACAGGAAAGATGCTAAGTCAGCAGAGCAGATTCAGGAAGAGAAATAGACAGTTGGAGGAAATTGTTGTGAAGAAGTATGGAGTGAACGAACTGCGCAGGATGTATCTGGAATTCTTTGAAAGTAAGGAACACCTGGCAATGAAGAGCTTTTCATTGGTGCCCCATAATGATAACAGCTTATTGTTAATCAATGCGGGAATGGCGCCGCTAAAGCCCTATTTTACCGGACAGGAGATTCCGCCCAGGAAGCGCGTGACAACCTGCCAGAAATGTATCCGTACCGGAGATATTGAGAATGTAGGAAAGACTGCTCGGCATCTGACATTCTTTGAGATGCTGGGGAATTTTTCATTTGGAGATTATTTTAAGCATGAGGCGATTGCCTGGAGTTGGGAATTTCTCACAGAGGTAATCGGCATGGAAGCGGAACGTCTTTATCCGTCTATCTATGGTGAGGACGATGAAGCGTTTGAAATCTGGACGAAGGAAGTAGGCGTTCCGGCAGAGAAGATTACACGTTTTTACAGGGATGAAAATGGCGAGTGTGACAATTTCTGGGAGCACGGCGCAGGTCCCTGCGGTCCTTGTTCGGAAATTTATTATGACCGTGGGGAAGCATATGGCTGCGGCAAGCCGGATTGTAAAGTAGGCTGTGACTGCGATCGTTTCATGGAAGTCTGGAACAATGTATTTACCCAGTTTGACGGAGATGGGCATGGCAATTATGAAGAGCTTGCCAACAAGAATATTGACACTGGAATGGGCTTGGAACGTCTGGCAGTCGTTGTTCAGGATGTTGATTCCGTATTTGATATAGACACCATGAAAGCTATCCGGGACAAGGTGTGTGAGATTTCCGGCAAGACGTATCAGAAAGAGGAATTAGATGATGTTTCTATCCGTTTGATTACAGATCATATGCGTTCCGCAACATTTATGATTTCCGATGGAATTATGCCCTCTAACGAGGGGCGTGGATATGTATTGCGCCGTTTAATCCGCCGTGCGGCGCGCCATGGCAGGCTGCTGGGCATAAATGGCAAGTTCCTTGCGGTGCTGAGCGCTACCGTGATTGCGGAGAGCAAGGATGGTTATCCTGAATTGGAGGAGAAGAAAGAGTTTATTTTCAAAGTGCTGACCCAGGAGGAAGAAAAGTTTGACAAGACTATAGACCAGGGGCTGAGTATCCTTTCCACCATGCAGGAAGAAATGGCAAAAGCCGGGCAGAAGGTGCTGTCCGGGGAAAATGCTTTCAAATTATACGATACTTACGGATTCCCCATGGATTTGACACAGGAAATCTTAGAGGAAAAAGGCTTCACGATTGATGAGGCGGGATTTGCTTCCTGTATGGAAGAGCAGAGAAACAAAGCAAGAAATGCCCGCAAGGAGACCAATTACATGGGAGCGGACGCCACAGTATATGATGAGATTGATACGGCGATTACCTCCGAATTTGTGGGGTATGACAGATTGGCGCATAGTTCTGAGATTACTGTGCTCACCACAGAAACAGAACTTACAGAAGCATTATCTGACGGAGAACGCGGGACAGTGATTGTGCAGGAGACGCCGTTTTATGCTACGATGGGCGGACAGAACGCGGATACTGGAATTATCCGTGCAGGTGACAATGAGTTTGCAGTGGAAGACACCATTCATCTCAGAGGCGGGCGCATTGGACATGTGGGAAAAGTAGTTTCCGGTATGTTCAAGGTAGGTGATACTGTGGAACTTGCTGTGGCAGAAGAAAAACGTGCCTTGATTGGCAGAAACCACAGCGCGACCCATCTGCTGCAGAAAGCGCTCCGCGAGGTATTGGGAAGCCACGTTGAACAGCACGGTTCCGATGTCAATGCGGACAGGCTGCGTTTCGATTTTTCCCATTTTGCAGCGATGACGCCGGAGGAAATTGCTAAGACGGAGGCAATTGTCAATGAAAAGATTGCAGCTTCCCTTCCGGTGGTAACGGAAGTTATGAGCCTTGAGGAAGCGAAAAAGACTGGCGCTATGGCTCTGTTTGGCGAGAAATATGGAGAATCGGTACGCGTCGTTAAGATGGGTGATTTTTCTGTGGAACTTTGCGGTGGAACCCATGTAGACAATACCAGCAGCATCAGCGCTTTTAAGATTGTCTCTGAATCCGGCGTGGCAGCAGGTGTGCGCAGGATTGAGGCGCTTACCTCCAAGGCGGTCTTTACTTATTATGACAAGCTGGAAGAGACAATCGCTCAGGCTGCAAAGGCTGCCAAAACCACCTCCGCGGGACTGGTGGAGAAGATAGAGCATATGTGGGCAGACATGAAAGCATTGCAGGCAGAAAATGAGGCGTTAAAGAGCAAGGCTGCCAAAGATGCCCTTGGCGATGTCATGGACCAGGTATGTGAAGTTTCCGGTGTGAAACTGTTAGCAGCCAGTGTGCCGGGTGTGGATATGAACGGTCTGCGTGATTTGGGTGACCAACTGAAGGACAAGCTGGGAGAGGGCGTGGTTGTGCTCGCTTCCGAAAGTGATGGCAAAGTCAGCTTAGTTGCCATGGCGACACAGGAGGCTTTAAATAAGGGTGCACACGCTGGGAATCTGATTAAGGCAATCGCCGGCAAAGTAGGCGGCGGCGGTGGCGGACGCCCCAACATGGCGCAGGCAGGCGGCAAGAATCCGGCGGGAATTCCTGAGGCTATAACGGAGGCAAAAGCAGCCCTGAAAGGCCAGATTAAATAATAGTTCTAGTTTTGTGGTCTGCACATGTGATGTATAGTGGAACAATGTAAAATTTTCCAACAAAAGTAGTTGACTTACAGAGAAAATCTGCTATAATAAATGATAGTGCAATAAAATATGACCCAAACAGTTGAATATGCACAATACGCAACTGGAGGGAGGTTAGGTGTGAGAGTATGTCAAATGTAATCGTTAAAGAAAACGAAACTTTGGATAGCGCTTTACGCAGATTCAAACGAAACTGTGCCAAAGCCGGAATTCAGCAGGAGATTCGGAAGAGAGAGCATTACGAAAAGCCGAGCGTTAGACGCAAGAAGAAATCCGAAGCTGCTAGAAAACGTAAATATAATTAATGAATTGTGTGAAAGAATCCCACATTTTCTGATTTATCAGAAAATGTGGGATTTTTTTTATACAATAAACAAAATAGGGCCCTCAAAGGCAAGATGTGATTGACAAGCTTTTTGCTGAAAAGTATAATTATTATATTATAAAAAATTTGAATGGAGGGTTATGTTTTATGAGGAAAAACAGTTTATGGAAGCGGACAGTAGCTGTTGTGCTGGCTGGCATGTTGGCGCTTGGCAATCTGTCTGCCACGGAGGTTGCTTTTGCGCAGTCTGGGCAGGAAGCGGGACAGGTCGATGGAGCCGATAAACCGCAGGACATCATCTATGAAGAAGGGAAAGTGGTTGACGGCTCAACTGCTTGGAATTCACAAGGCGGAGGGGAAATAAATATCTATGACGGCTATTACACCAATGTGTATTTTGAGAATGAGCCGTTTCTAAGAGACGAGGACAATTGGAGCAATTTTATTATTGAGACGAATGCGCCGGCGGGAACGAAAGGCTATACTCTTCGGGCGGATAATCATGGATGGCTTTATGGAGAAGGCTCAGAGCCGACAATGTCTTCAACATGTTCGGAATGGAATCTTGACTGGGCTAAATTTAAGGAATTTTGTGCGGGAGCTGTTATTGTTTCCGCGTATAAATACGATGCGAATAACCTGAAATTCTATATCCAGTACAGCGCTGGCGATACCTTGACTTATACACTGACATATGCAGACGGTGTTCCAGAGGGCTTGAAGTTTTTTGTGGGAGCAGACGGCGGTAAGATTACACAGAATAAGATAACGTTTACGGAATCCATGCCCAATGCTATCGGAGCGATTGCTTTAGATAAGCAGGCAGCTGAGGTGACGAATGAATATATTTATGCCTCGGAAGAAGACAAAGAGCAGGGAAATGCTGCTATGAGTACATATGGTTCTGTGGATATTTCAGCAGAATTGTCTCCGGCAGAAGGGGAACATCTGTATTTTAAGGACGTTAAATGGCAGGTATCGGACGGTGAAAAGGCGAATGTCAAAGCGAATGCAGATGGTACGGCTACGGTTTCTTTGACAGCTGCAGCGAGAGAAAATGATAAAATTATAGTAACTGCTTCTGCTGCAGATGGCAGTAAGGTTCAGGCACAGTGTGAGATTACTGCGAAAATTATAGAAAAAATTGAGAAAAAGAAGGTGGATGCCGTAGGGGTGGAAGACCAGACGGTATTGTTAGGATATGATAAAACTGGCGCGCTTTTCGGGAAGTCTGTCACAGTGACGCCTGTTATCACCCCGGATGATGCGGATGTGAAAGATGTAGTATTGACAACAGAATCCGATAAGGTTGCAATTGACGGCAATACAATTACAGCTATGAAAGAGGGGGAAGCTACAGTTACAGTGACTTCAAAATCAAGTTCAAAAGCTTCTTCTGATTTTAAAGTCACAGTTAGGCAAGGGACATTTGGTGAACTGACTTCTGATTTTACGGCAGAAGCTTTTGCATCTGCAGATTCTGGTTATGAAAAAATGACAGGCGATTTTGATATCGTTTATCGTTTTAAGAATAAGACGCTCGGATCAAATAATTGGGATAATTTTATCTTTGAAGCAACCGACGGCAATAATAATTTTACAACGCTGCGCGCAGATGCGGCTGGCTGGGGTTCTCTGCATGATGGCGACAGGGATATTGCCTGGACTGCTCCGAGCGATTTGACTGGTTTTCCGCAAGATATGCAAGATGCAGATGTGACGGTGTGTGCCAGCAGAAAAGGGAATGCGATAGAAGTGAAATATCATATCGTTGGAAAAACAGGCAAGATTTATAATATAGTGGGAACTTGTGCAAAAGCTGCAGGACTGCCAGAGGTGTTATATATACATATCACTGGCGAGAAGGTAGCCGTTACCAATATTACGGTATCAAATAATTCGTCAGAATCTGATAAATTTGATGTACCAGTGACGAAGGATTCCGCATTTAGCTACAAATCGGAGGAAGTATTTAAGAATGTGAAGATTGGTTCTTCGGTGACGTTTGGCGTTGTGCCGGCAGAGGGATATTCTATCAAAAAGGTGTCTTATGGTGAAGAAATATTGACAGCAGATGCGGATGGAAATTATACAATTCCATTTGTGACAGATAAAGATACTAAGCTGACGGTAGAGGTGGAGACAACAAAGTACCCGATTACCTATGTGGTTGACGGTGTGGCTGAGGCTGAAAAGGGCGAGTTCTCTGCTGAAGATGTTGTGGATGGTAAGGTAACATTAAAGGAAGCTGGTGAAATTAATGGCTGGTATGCATCGGCAGACGACAGGACGACAAAGATTACCAATTTTACAGCAGCAGATTATATGACGGAGGATGGAATTACCGTATACGGCTACAGGCCTCATCAGATTACGTTGGCCCCTGCTGATACATCTTCTTTCACAAAGGGAGAGATTGAAGCATTTGATACGGCAAAAGCTTACTATATGGGAGATAAAGTAAGCATTATAACTGTTCCGGATGAAGGATATACGGCGAATATTACCGTATCTTATAAGGGTGCAGATGGCGAAGATAAGAATGTGGAAACGACAAAAGAGTCCAAAGACGGCAAAGAAATCGTTTCATTTATTATGCCGGCAGCAAATGTAACAGTTACCTGTGCAGAGTTTACAGGTGTGGATAAGTCTGGGCTGGAGGCAGCAATTACTGCGGCAAAGGCAATTTATGATGGCGGCAACAGCCAGGGCGTATACACAGCAGCTTCCTACAGTGCGTTTAAGGAGGCATATGAACAAGCAGTAGCAGCTCAGAGCGCTACAACGCAGTCTGCGATTGATACAGCGAAAAAGAATCTCTTAAAGGCGCAGGAGGATTTAATATTTGCGTATAAAATAACACTGGATAAACAGATGGTGACGCTTGAAATTGGTAAGACCGATAAGCTGACGGCTACGGTAACGACCGGAGCGGAAGATAAGAGCGTTGAATGGTCGAGTTCTGATGAAGCAGTGGCAACGGTAGCAAATGGGACAGTAACTGCAGTGGCAGAGGGGAATGCTGTTATCACGGCGAAAGTAAAGGACGGAACAAAAGCAGAGTGTAGGGTGACAGTGACAAAAGCTGGTACAGGCGGAAATGACGGAAATGGAGATAACGGCGGAAATGTTGCGGAAAAGCCGTCTCTGAAATTGGGCAAGAAAAGTATCGTTCTCTATACGGGCAAAGCTTCTAACAGTATTTCCGTCAAAGCGGATGTGACGGGAGCTTCTAAGACTGTTAAGTGGGTTTCCAAGAATCCTAAGGTTGCCAAGATTGTGGGAAACAAGATTGTGGCTGTCAAGGCAGGTAAGACAACTGTGACTGCTACGGCGAACAACATTACACAGGAAGTAAAAGTTACCGTTAAGAATCCCAGTTTCACACTAAAACAGGGAAAGAAGAAATTTACAAAGAACAAACTTGACGTTAAGAGAAGAAAGAAAGTTGTGCTGACGGTTACAGTGAAACCGTCAAAATCTGGTATTTCTCTTTCAAAGCTGTCAAAGAAGCAGAAAGCAATTGCTTCTGTTACATTGAAGAAAGGCAAACTTACCATCAAGGGTAAGAAGAAAGGAAAACTTACGCTTGTGCTTAAGAGCGGAAAGGCAACGAAAAAGATTAAAGTCACAGTAAAATAATACATGCGGCCTTAGTGCGTTTGACAGAGAGCTGTCCTATGAAGATAAGATTTCTTCATAGGGCAGTTCTTTTGATAAGAATTTCCATGCCTGAATAATTTTCTCGTCATATTTCCTGTCTTGTCCACATATATTTGAAAACAGATACAAGCTATGAGGAGGGACGGCTTATGGAGGAAATTATAAACGTATTTCCCAGCGCATTGCGTTCGCATTGCCGGGCGGCGTTTGAGCAGGGCATAGAGCCGGAGGAAATCAGGCTGCGCATTGGGCGTCCGGTGATGGTGTTAGGTAAAGGCAAAGAGTATTTCTGGAGCCGGGAGGGGGTAAGGCTGCAGGATGGCAGGGAACAGAGCTATATCTGGCAGGAGGAAGATATGAAGGAGACATTGTCGAGGATGAGCCGTTATTCCATGTACGCGCTGGAAGAAGAGCTGCGGAATGGTTTTTTTACCATTCAGGGCGGGCACCGGGTAGGCGTTGCCGGGCGGACAGTCTGTGAACAGGGCAAAGTCCTTTCTTTCCGCAATATCTGCAGCCTGAATATTCGTGTGGCAAGGGAGAAGAAAGGCTGCGCGAAGGACTTGCTTCCCTGGCTGATACAGGGGGACAGCATATATAATACGCTGCTGCTCTCACCGCCGGGAATTGGGAAGACCACGCTGCTGCGCGACTGTATCCGTCTGTTGTCGCAGGGGAGTAAAGCTCTGCCCGGCAAAAAGATTGGTGTGGTGGATGAGCGCAGTGAGATTGCGGCCAGTTTTTTGGGGGTTGTGCAGAATGACTTGGGAGACCGCACAGATGTACTGGATGCCTGCCCGAAAGCACAGGGGATGCGTCTTTTACTGCGGAGTATGTCGCCGCAGATTCTTGCGGTAGACGAGCTTGGAGGAAAGGAAGATTGCCTGGCAGTGGAGGAAGCGCTTCATTGTGGCTGCAGGATACTGGGGACCATGCATGCCCGGGATGCACAGGAGCTTCAGGAAAAAATGTATCTGTCAGAGTGGCTGGCAAAAGGTTTTTTTGGCAGATTCGTACTTCTCGCCCTGGGAAATCACGGAGAGCGCAAATTTTCTGTATATGATGGGGGGCTGCATAAATTATGCTGAAATTATCAGGAAGCATTCTGGTTGTCGTGGCGTCTGTCCTCTATGGTTGGAACATGCAGCAGGAACTGCAGGAACATGTCAGGCAGCTAGTAGGCATGAAGGAAATGTTTTTGATGCTGTGGGGAGAAATTTCCTATACCAGGACGCCCTTAAAGCAGGCGTTTTTGCAGATAGCCTCCCAGAATAAGGAACCTTTTGCTTCTTTTCTCAAAAAGGCAGCGTATGGTCTTGATGAAAACGAGGAGAGTGTGGGGTGTTTTTGGAAGAGCCTGGTGGAGAAGGAAGCAGACATGTTCTTGTTTGATGAGGAGGAGCGGGGGATTCTTGAGCGTGCTGGGGAAAATTTTGGCTATTTGGATGGGCAGATGCAGTTAAAAAATCTGGAACTGTACATTGAACAGACTGAGGTGTTGATTGAAAAGGCGCAGGGGGAATTAAAAGACAGAAAAAAATTGTCAGGGGTCTTGAGTGTGATGTGCGGCTTGTTTTTGATAATTCTCCTGATATAGCGATGCGGAGGAAAATATGAGTATAAGTTTAATATTTAAAATTGCGGCCGTAGGCATTTTAGTTACAGTATTGAGCCAGGTGCTCAAACACAGCGGAAGGGAGGAACATGCTTTTCTTACAAGCCTTGCCGGCCTTCTGATTGTGCTGTTTTGGATTGTGCCTTATGTCTATGAACTGTTTGAGACGATGAGAAATCTTTTTGCGCTGTAACGGAGGGAATCATGGATATCATTAAAATTGCGGTTCTGGGAATCGTGGGAGCGCTGCTGGGTATCGTGCTGAAAAGTCAAAAAAAGGAGTACGAGCTGTTTGCCATGTTGGGAGTATCCCTGTGTATTTTTTATTTTATTATGTCCAAGCTCAGGCTTGTTATCTCCGTTATCGACAGTATGCAGGAATATGTGAATCTGGATACCAGTTATATTGCAATTCTCATAAAAATGATTGGCATTACATATGTGTCGGAATTTTCGGCAAATCTCTGCAAGGATGCAGGATATCAGGCAGTGGCGGGGCAGATTGAAATGTTTGGAAAACTCTCCATATTGGCAATCAGTATGCCGGTCGTTTTGGTGCTGTTAGAGACAATTGGGGAATTTCTCGTGTAATAATAAGCGTAGGGGAGGGATAGCCATATGTTTTGGGAAAAGCCATTTGCCGTAATAGAACCGGGTGCGTTAGGAAGGACATGGAGAGTGTGGAAGAGGGCAGGCGTAAAATTGCTGGCAGCATTTGCCGTGTTCTGCCTGTGGGGGCTGGGAGGAACTGTGAGGGCTGCGGAAAATACAGAGGATACGGCTGAGCAGAAGATGGAAGAGACAATGGACAGCTATCTGGAAGAGTTGGATTTTACAGATATTGATATGTTGCTGGGGCAGCAGGAAAGTACAGAAGAACTGGATTTCCGGGAATTGGTGGAGCGGCTTTTGGATGGGGAGGAAATTGAGAAAGGGTGGCTTTTGCAGAAAATATTTTCTGCAGTGTTTTCGGAAGTTCAGGAATTTCGGGGAACTTTGATTCAAATTGTCATTCTTTGCATTGTATTTGCAATTTTATACAATTTTGCCAATGTATTTGAAAGCCCTGCGGTGACAGAAATCAGTTTCTATATGGTATATGTGATTCTCCTGGTGCTTTTAATGCAGTCTTTTTTTGTTCTGCGGGATGTGACCGTGTTGGCAATCTCCAGAGTGATAACTTTTTTAAAGGTGATGATTCCCACATTTACGGCAAGTATGGTGTTCTCGGGGCAGATTACCACGGCAGCAGGATTTTATGATTTGACGTTCCTGCTGATTTATGCCATGGAGTGGGTGTTAGAGCATTTGGTAATCCCGGCTATCCAGATTTATGTGGTGTTGGAGTTGATGAACTGCCTGACCGGGGAGGAAATGCTGTCTAAGATGACGTCCCTGATTAAGTCCGCAATCTTATGGATTACCAAGTTCCTGTTCACCGTTGTAATTGGCATCAATGTGGTGCAGAATCTGCTGACGCCGGTCATTGATACCTTTAAGTCAGGCATGATTGCCAAGACGGCTGGCATGATGCCGGGGCTGGGTACATCCATCAATGCAGTGACAGAAATTATGGTTGGTTCTGGGATTATCATCAAAAATGGCATTGGCATGGCAGCGATTGTCGTGCTGCTGATTCTCTGTGCAGGACCGTTAATCAAGGTGTGGGTGATGACATTTCTCTACAAATTATTAGCAGCGATGATGCAGCCAGTGTCGGACAAGCGCATGATTGGCTGTATTGCAGGTACCGGTGAGGGCGGTGGTCTTTTGTGTAAAGTGGTGGTGACGACTACTGTAATGTTTTTGGTGACGATTGCCATGGTTACGGCAGCGACTACGTTTAACCATTGAAAGGAGAAGACATGAGTTATATTTATAGCTGGGTTAAAAATCTGGTATGTTTCTATCTTTTGCTCACGGTCGTACAGCATTTGCTGCCGAAGAAGAATTACCAGAAATATGTGCGCTTCTTTTCCGGTATGCTGCTGACAATTCTCGTGGTATCTCCAGCGCTATCCCTTCTGGGAAATGAAGAACTGCTGCGGCAGAAAATCAGTCAGACAGAATTTTTTCAGGACATGGACAACATGAAACTGGATACCGAGCATTTGGAAATAACTCAGAAAGAAGTCTATTTAAGAGAATATGAAAATGCAGTAGGCATGGATGTAAGCCGCATGGCGGAGGAGAAGCAGCTTGCGGCACAGGAGGTAAATGTGCAGCTGACGCAGGAGTATGAGGTGGAATCTATTGAGATGACTGTAACACTGAACGAAGATAGCAGCGTATTTGTGCAGAAAGCATCTTATGCGGATAATAGCGCGGAATATCCAAGCGTTTATGAACTGCGGCAGACTTTAATGGAATTTTACCGCTTGGATGAGACACAGATTACGATTCTGGTTGTATGAGAAGTTGCTTTAATGGTTGTATAAAAAGAGAGGAAAACGGAGAATGAAAAAGGTAAAATTTTCCTTGGATAAGCTAAAAAAAATACCAAAGAATCAACTGCTGATAGCAGGACTTGCAGGAATTCTGCTGTTGGTAATTGCCATTCCGGTGGAGAAAAAAGCCGATTCCCATGAAGAGCCCAGACAGGCAGAAGAGCAGCCCTCGGACGAGAGCACGGGCGACTATGCAAAACGTATGGAGCGCAGGCTCAAAGAAATCCTGGAGGATATGCAGGGGGTGGGGCAGGTGGAGGTTATGATTACTTTGAAAGACGAGGGTGAGCAGAAGGTGGAAAAGGACAGGAGCAGAAACAGCCAGAATACCCAGGAAGAAGATGGGACTGTTGTGCGGTCAAATACGCAGCAGCAGTCGCAGGAGGAGACTGTTTATGATGAAGGGAGCGGCAGCGGCGGAGTGCCTTTTGTGACCAAGGAGGTAGCACCGTCCGTAGAGGGCGTGCTGGTAGTGGCAGAGGGAGGTGGAAATGCGCAGGTAGCAAAAAATATTTCTGATGCAGTTTTAGCATTATTTCCAGTGGAAGTACATAAAATTAAGGTAGTTAAGATGAATTGACAGGAGGGCATCATTTTGAAAAAAGTTTTCAAAAAAAATCAGATTATCATTACGGCTTTGGCGTTAATGATTGCTGTCGCAGGCTATTTGCAATATACGGGGAGCCGAAGTGACAGTGATTTAGCGCAGGAGGCAAGTGCGGACACGAATGAGGGTACATATGACATTTCCGATGAAGATATGTATAATGCGGAAGATATCTTTACAGATACGGAGGCGAGCGCAGAGACAGGTACAGAAGCGGAAGCAAGTACGGAAACCGGAACAGAGGCGCTGGGCGTTCAGACAGGAGAACAGATTGCCAATAGTCAGAGCGCCAATTCAGAAAATCCTGGCGAGGCAGTTCTTACCAGCAGCAGTGTGAACAATGTAGATTTTGTGTCTGAGGTAAAACTGAATCGGGAGCAGATTCGTTCTCAGAACAAAGCATCTTTGCTGGAATTGATTAACAATGTGAATATTACGGAAGAACAGAAACAGGATGCCGTTAATGCCATGGTTGCCATGACAGATATTGCAGAACGGGAAGCAGCAGCAGAAATGCTTCTGGAGGCAAAAGGATTTACGGACGTGGTGGTAAGCATCACCGATGGCAATGCAGATGTTGTGCTGAATATGGGGGAAGTTACGGATGCGAAACGCGCACAGGTTGAAGATATCGTGAAGCGCAAAACGAATGTGGAGGCGCAGAATATTGTCATCACGCCAATTCAGGGCAATGCAGACACAACGACAGGAACAGACAGCGGAACCGGAGAAAATGCACCGGCAGGTGATGGAAGCGCGGCAGGAACAGATACAAGTACAGAAAATGGCAATGCGCCGGCAGACGGAACAGATAGCAACGGCGCAACAAGTTAAGGGTTTTGTGGGAGAGTAAACATAATAGATTTTTTTAGAGAACGGCAGCTGGTTTATAGGCGCCGTTCTCTGCGTTTGTCGGAAGGTGTAAGTACTGGCGGCAAAAGGGGCTGAACTGTTACGTGTGCGGTCTCTGGCTGGAAATAAAAACTTTCTTAATCTGTGAGGGTATGGTATAATATCTATCATGAGGAGGCGAATATGGGATTAGCGAACAAGGAACATTGGAGAGATGAGAAAATAAACGGTGTAGTCTATGATATGTCACCTGCACCGGAATACTGTCATGGAATTGTAAACGGAAATATTTATGCGGCTATAAAGCAAGCGTTGAAAAACAGCATATGCCTGGTCTCTATTGAGAATCTGGATTTTAAATACCATCCAGAGGAGAATGATGATTATGTCTGCCCGGATATCATGGTCATCTGCGACAGGAAGTATTTAAAGGGCGGTTCCTATAGCGGAACGCCTAAGTTTATCGCTGAGACGTTGAGCCCTTCGACGGTAAAGCGCGACAGGATAGAGAAAAAAGAGATTTACGAGAAAGCCGGCGTAGAGGAATACTGGATTGTTTTTCCGCAAGGCAAGTCTGTTGAGGTCTATTATCTGCAGGAGGGGAAATATGTGCTGGAACAGGCTTACATCCTGCAGGATGACATAGAAGATGAGGATTATAATGCCCAGACCGAGATAAGCTTAAAGGCGTTTCCTAATATAAAAATGACGCTGAGTGAGATTTTTGAGAGCATGGATTAGGGCGTTATCTGATTTTTGCATAAAACTGTGGCTGTCCGGTATAATTAATATTTAAGATTGAGAAGAAGGAGCAGATAAAGGCATTTGTGGATTGGTGTGGAGAATTTTGCAAAGATAGAGAGCGCAAAGATATGTATTGATAGATATACGCTTTTTGTTGGGCCTAATAACAGTGGGAAGACTTTTTTAATGCAGCTCGTCCAGGGATTAAGCAATAAAATCGTCAATCTGTTAGAGGAAGATGCGATGGATATTCTGCTGGGGGAAAGAGTGGCAGAGTATAGCAGATATCTGCTCAATAAAAATAATATAGCAGACTTTGTTGGTTATATAAATCGAAAACTGAATTTGAAAAAGGAGCAGCTTGTAAAGGAGATTTTTGGAAAAGAGATATCCATAGACAAGCTATATCTGGAAGCAGAATTGGAAGATGACGTTTCTTATCGTATTGATATAACGGATAAAAAAAGCCTGGAAAATGAAGAGGTAAAAAAAACAATCAATCCAGATTTATTGTCGCTCAGCATATGGAATGCAGATTTAGATGATAAATGGAGAATTGCTGTTTTATCGGAGGAAAAAGCTGCAGACAGAGAAAGCAGATTTATGTCATTAAGGGTATCTATTTCTGAATTAGAGATATATCCATTTAGAAGAGCACTACAGAAAATTTTTGAAGAGGACAGCCTGTATCTGCCGGCATCAAGAACTGGACTTATGCTTTTGTACCGTGATTTTTTTGCAAACAGAGCGGATGATGCGGTGTCGTTTCAGATAGAAGATGGAGAACTGCTAGGGAATAAGGAACGCTACGGCGGATTGACGCAGCCTATCTATGAATTCCTGCGTTTTTTGCAGACTTATACAGAAGACGAAGATAACCGTAATTTTTATATGAATGAATTAGCGTTTTTTGAAGATAAGATAATTGAAGGGCATATCCGTATAAATAAACGGGGGGTTTTTTCGTACTGTGCAAAAGATGACAATCAGGTAGTGCCAATGCATCTTGCATCTGCCATGATTAACGAAGTGGCGCCGCTGGAATTAGCGTTAACGTCTGAGAGATTCTATAGACAGCTTATCATTGATGAAGTGGAAGCCAGCCTTCATCCGCAGAAGCAATTGGAGTTGGCACGATTCCTAAATCGACTAAATAATAACGGTGTCAAGCTGATAGTTAGCACACACAGTGATACGTTTGTTTCCAAATTAAATAATTTATATGTCTTATCGGAACTGGTAAAAGAGAAAAAGAATGAAGAAATGATAAGACATCTTCAGTTAGAAAAAGAAGACTTAATCCAATCAGAAAATCTGTTTGTGTATGAGTTTATTTTTCAGGAAAATGGAAAAAGTATCGTAAAAGAGATTGTTCCAGATACAAAGACGGGATTTCAATTTGCGTTGTTTACAAAGTCTGCAATGGGTCTCTATGAGGAAGCAGCAACATTAGGGGAAGTACAATCAAATGGTTAAATTAAATACAAAGCCGTTAAAACCAGATACGCGGATTCAGAAGAATGTGTTATATCAGATAAATGAGAATAGGGTTGTTTCAGTGCGGGAGGAGCACAAAGATTGCGCAGATATAGAAACGGTTAATCTGAGGTATGTTCTGGGAGATGGACAATATGCGGTATTTGCAAATGAGTTCCGCTCTCCCAATGTTTCAAAGCAGGGGTGCAAATCGGCAGATGTTTTGACATGCCTGATAGATGGTGAAAACAAGCAGATTTATACTTTGATTTTATGGAACAGCTTCGTTATGCCATGTTACATAAAGATAGTATTTTGCTGTTTCATAAAGATGAGGGTTATATGGAAATGGCAGAGGTTGGCATTGCGACGAGAAACTTTGAGAGAGAGAAATTTTTAAAAGTGGCAGAGTTTCTAGAAGGAATAGAGAACTGGAAAAAGCCATTGAATATACAACCCTATTTGTGGTACAAATTAAAAAACAATCTCATGCCGTATGTGAGCGAGGCTGCGAAAATAAGAGATTTTGCTGAGTGCAAAGTTTGTGTCTGTGGCAATTTATATCAGCTGCAAGTGTATTTACTGAAATGGATAAAAGATTCAGAATATGCTGTTTCTGTAGAAATTGGCTTAGATGTTTGACAAGTTCAGTAAAGAAAGATATACTGAAATTAATAGTTTTATCAAAAGTGGGAGTTAAATATCTATACCAAGGAGGAGATTTCATGAAATGTCCATATTGCAGCAGTGACAACACCAGAGTTATTGATTCCAGACCGGCAGACGATAACAATGCAATCAGGCGAAGAAGGCTTTGCGATGATTGCGGGAAACGTTTTACTACATACGAGAAAGTGGAAACGATTCCTCTGATTGTCATTAAGAAGGATGACAATAGGGAGCAGTACGACCGCGCGAAAGTGGAAGCCGGAATCCTGCGTGCCTGTCACAAGCGTCCAGTGTCTGCAGTGCAAATCAGCCATCTCGTGAATGCGGTGGAAGTTGACATTTTTAACAGGGAGGAAAAGGAGGTTTCCAGTTCTGAAATCGGGGAAATTGTCATGAACCGCCTTCAGGAATTAGACCCTGTGGCATATGTAAGATTTGCTTCTGTATATCGTGAGTTCAAGGACGTGAATACATTTATGGACGAGATAAAGAAAATACTGGATAACTGACGCCAGTAGTATTTCGGGAGATTTGGAATATGCTAGAAAATTTTTATCCTGATGAATATCTGGATTCCGCCTATGAAATTGAGTTTGACCGCTTGTATGAAGAAGGATACCGTGGGATTATTTTTGATGTGGACAATACGTTGGTTCCCCACGGCGCACCGGCAGATGAGCGGGCAAGGGGATTATTTGCGCATTTAAAGGAATTAGGGTATCAATGCTGCCTTTTGTCAAATAATAAAGAGCCAAGAGTGAAGATGTTCAATGATGTGGTCAAAGTCCAGTATATTTTTAAGGCAGGGAAACCCAAGGCGGCCGGTTATCGGCAGGCAATGGAACTGATGGGAACAGACAAAGATAACACGTTATTTGTAGGAGACCAGATTTTTACGGATGTGTATGGAGCTAACCGGGCCGGTATCCGTACGATATTGACGAAGCCTATCCATCCCAAAGAGGAGATTCAGATAGTGCTCAAACGTTACCTGGAAAAGATAGTGCTTTTCTTCTACCTGAGGAGGAAGTAAGTGGTGTATCAGGCAGAATGAGGATGAAGTGAAAGGAAGCAGCAGAATTTTAAGAATCAGGAAAAGGAGGAAATAAAATGAAAGTAGCAATTGGCAATGACCATACGGCAGTGGATTTGAAAATGGAAGTTATGGAGTATGTTAAAAGCCTGGGACATGAGGTGGTAAATCTGGGAACAGATAGCACGGAGAGCTGCCATTACCCATTATATGGAGAGAAGGTCGCACGTGCGGTAGCAGCAGGGGAAGCAGAATGCGGTATCCTCATCTGCGGCACGGGCGTTGGCATTTCTTTGGCGGCAAATAAAATCAAGGGCATTCGCTGCGGCGTGTGTTCCGATACGACAACGGCCCATCTGATTAAGGAGCATAATAACGCGAATATGATTGCTTTTGGGGCAAGGATTGTGGGAAATGAGCAGGCCAAAGACATTGTTAAAGCATATTTGGAAGCAGAGTTTATGGGAGGCAGACACCAGACCCGTATCGACATGATTCATGAGATTGAAGAAAAAGGTTGAAAATTCTTCCATTATAGTATAGAATGGAACAAGTGTGAGGGCAGGATGTGTCCAAACGAAGTATAGTTTAAGGAGGAAAATCCAATGATTTCAGCAGGAGATTTCAGGAATGGCATTACCATTGAATTGGATAACAACATTTATCAGATTATTGAATTTCAGCATGTAAAACCGGGAAAGGGTGCAGCTTTTGTCAGGACGAAATTAAAAAATATCAAGAACGGCGGTGTGGTTGAGAAAACATTCCGTCCTACGGAAAAATGTCCGCAGGCGCGGATTGACAGGGCGGACATGCAGTACTTATATTCAGATGGAGATTTGTTCCATTTCATGGATGTTGAGACTTATGAGCAGATGGCGTTGGATGCGGAGGCAATTGGCGATGCACTGAAATTTGTCAAAGAGAATGAGATGGTGAAAATGTGCTCCCATAACGGCAGCGTTTTTGCGGTTGAGCCGCCATTGTTTGTGGAGCTGAAGATTACAGATACAGAGCCTGGCTTTAAAGGAGATACTGCAACCGGAGCAACAAAGCCAGCGGTAGTAGAGACTGGGGCTACGGTTAATGTTCCTCTGTTTGTGGAGCAGGATGACGTAATTAAGATTGACACGAGAACAGGAGAGTACCTCTCAAGAGTATAGCTATTACAAAGCAATTTATAATTATAATAAGGACGAAGTTAGGCAGACCTGAGGAACTGAAAAGGCAGCGCTAATTTGGTCCTTATTTTTTCTCTTGTATGATTGTTCTTTTTGTATTATCATGTTAGAAATGATAGTAAAGCGGTTATGATATAAGTGAACTGCGATATCAATTATTTTTAGGAGGGCAAAACTATGGGTAAACCAATATTGGTAATTATGGCAGCAGGTATGGGAAGCCGTTACGGCGGGTTGAAGCAGATAGACCCGATTGACGACCAGGGGCACATTATCATGGATTTTTCTATCTACGATGCCATGGCAGCAGGATTTGAGAAGGTTGTATTTATCATTAAAAGGGCGAACGAGCAGGCGTTCAAGGAGAGCATCGGTAACCGTGTTTCCCAAAAAATCCAGGTCGAGTATGTCTATCAGGAACTTGATAAGATACCGCAGGGATTTGATGTGCCTGAAGGCAGGGAGAAACCTTTCGGAACCGGTCATGCCATTCTCTGCTGCAGAGATATGCTGGACGGACCGTTTGTGGTAATCAATGCAGACGATTATTATGGAAAACATGCGTATCAGGCAGTGTATGATTATCTTATGGAGCATCAGGATGGTGAGAAGTATCGCTATGCCATGGTGGGCTATGCTTTGAAAAATACTTTGACGGAGCATGGTCATGTAGCGAGGGGGATCTGCAGGACAAATGACCAGGGATTCCTGGAAGAGATTGTAGAGCGCACCCATATTGAGAAGCGTGGAGATGGCGCTGCGTATACGGAAGATGAGGGAAAGAGTTGGACGGAAGTATCGGCAGACAGTATTGTTTCCATGAATATGTGGGGATTTTCCAGGAGTATTTTGCAGGAACTGGAGACTGGATTTGTAAATTTTCTGCAGAATGAGCTGCCGAATAATCCACTTAAGGCCGAATATTATCTCCCTATGGCGGTAGGTGAGCTGCTGCAGGAAGGAAAAGCGAGTGTTCGTGTGCTTACATCCCGTGATAAATGGCATGGCGTCACCTATAAGGAAGATAAGAAGATGGTCGTGGAAGCGATTGCCGAATTAAAGAAACAAGGGCTGTACCCAGAGGAATTTTAGGGGTGCGAAATAGAATGTTTTAGAATATTGAGTGGCAAGGATTTATATTTTGGAGGGTTTTTATGGCAGATACTGGATTATTGGAACGTGCAAAGGAGGCAGTAGGCCGCTTTTGCACAGAGGGAACAACAGGAGAAGTCCGTTCCTGGGGCAATGGGCATATCAATGACACTTTTCTGGTGGAAGGAGATACGAGGTATATCCTGCAGCGCATGAACCGCAGCATATTTACCAAACCTTGGGAGGTGATGGAGAATATCACAGGCGTGACCTCGTTTTTGAAGGAGAAAATCAAAAAAGCGGGCGGCGATGAAAGACGTGAGACGCTTACGGTTATTTTCAGTGAGAATGGGAAATCAATATATGAAGATAACTATGGGGATAATTGGCGCATGTATTATATGATTGAGGATGCCATGTGCTATGACCAGGTGGAGTCGGAACAGGACTTTTATGAGAGCGCCAAAGCGTTTGGTAATTTTGGGCATTTGCTGTCGGACTATCCGGCAGAGACGCTCCATGAGACAATACCAGGTTTTCATGACACCAAGGCTCGGTATGATGTTTTTGTGCAGGCTGTGGAGGCGGATATCTGCGGCAGGGCAGAAAATGTCAGGCGGGAAATTTCTTTTTTTATGGAGAGAGCAGATATTACCGGTGTTTTGAAACAGCTGCAGACAGATGGGAAACTGCCTTTGCGTGTGACGCATAACGATACGAAATTAAACAATATCATGATGGATAAGAGTACCGGTAAAGGAATCTGTGTCATTGATTTAGACACTGTAATGCCCGGGCTTGCCGTCCATGATTTTGGGGATTCCATTCGTTTTGGCGCCAGTACCGGAGCGGAAGATGAGCAGAATTTATCGAAGGTCAACCTGGACCTGCATCTTTTCGAACTGTATACCAAAGGCTTTTTGGAAGGCTGCCAGGGCAGCCTGACAAAGGATGAAATTACTATGCTTCCTATGGGGGCGAAGGTCATGACTTACGAGTGTGGAATGCGTTTTCTCACGGATTATCTGCAGGGGGACACGTATTTTAAAATCCACAGAGCTGGGCAGAATCTTGACAGATGCCGTACGCAGATGAAGTTAGTTGCTGACATGGAGGCAAAATGGGCGCAGATGGAACAGATTGTGAGCCAGGCAGTATAAATCTGTTACAGTTCACTTCCACGCCCTTCTTCAGCACCAATGGAGAAATCATCATGCAAGCATGTGATTGTCTCCGTCTTGGCTGACGAGTGAACTGTAATATTAATTTACTAAATAAACGAGTAAACTAAATAAGTATTTACTAAATTATGGAAGTATGCTATACTGGGTTTAACGTAGACAGATGCTGAGAAACATTGTATAGAAGATGACAGGAGGTTAAACAATTATGGCGATTTTAGTTACAGGCGGAGCAGGCTATATCGGAAGCCACACATGCATTGAACTGATTCATGCAGGTTATGAAGTGGTCGTAGTGGATAATCTGGTAAACTCCAGTGAAGAAGCAGTGCGGAGAGTGGAGAAAATAACCGGCGCCAAAGTTCCGTTTTATCAGGTAGACATCCTGGATGCTCAGGCATTAGAGCAGGTATTTGAGAAAGAGAAAATTGACAGCGTGATTCATTTTGCCGGCTTAAAGGCAGTGGGCGAATCTGTACAGAAGCCTTTGGAATATTATCACAATAACATTACCGGAACTTTGATTTTATGTGACGTGATGCGCAAGCACGGTGTGAAAAATATTATTTTTTCGTCCTCTGCAACGGTCTATGGAGACCCGGCAATCATTCCTATCACCGAGGAATGTCCGAAAGGTCAGATTACCAATCCTTACGGACAGACTAAAGGTATGTTGGAGCAGATTCTTACGGATTTCCATGTGGCGGACCCGGAATGGAATGTAGTTCTTTTACGTTACTTCAATCCGATTGGGGCGCATGAAAGCGGAATTATCGGGGAAGACCCCAAAGGAATTCCCAACAATCTTGTTCCCTATATCGCACAGGTTGCAGTGGGTAAGTTAAAATGTCTGGGTGTATTTGGCGATGATTACGACACGCATGATGGTACCGGCGTTCGTGACTATATTCATGTTGTGGATTTAGCGAAAGGACATGTAAAGGCGTTAAAGAAAATTGAGGATAAATCAGGCGTAACGATTTATAATCTTGGCACTGGTAAGGGCTACAGTGTACTTGATGTGGTGAAAGCATATGAGAAAGCCTGTGGGAAACCCATTCCTTATGAGATAAAACCGAGAAGGGCAGGCGATATTGCAACCTGCTATGCAGATGCAGCTAAAGCGAAAGAAGAACTGGGCTGGGAGGCAGAGTTCGGCATTGACAGGATGTGTGAGGATTCCTGGAGGTGGCAGAGCACAAATCCAGACGGATACCGCAGCTAGCGCCCTGAATTATGAAATAACTGACAGAATGAAAGAAATGCAGCTGAATGAAAGCTTCGTCCCATTAGGACAGTGTTCATTCAGCTGCATGTTTTATTTCAAAGGAAATTTTTATATTCGTCCGGCAGCGGCTAATTTTTTGCGTTTTGTGATATAGCGCATGGTGGTCTCTCTGGTATGCGGGTCGGTGGCATACTGCTTAAATGTATCCCGGTCCACCTTGAGACGGACGTCCATAGTTTTCATCACATCTGCGATATGCATCATCTTCTGGAATTTTGATTCCGCAAAATCAATACGCTGATTGTTGGAAAACAGTACGACCACTGGCTGTGCGTAATTATGTTGATTTTCTGAAATGACAATACCTTTCTGTCCGTTAGAAAATTCCACGCAGCGGCCGTCCGGAAGGATATGGATGCTTTGTGTCAGTGCCGTGACAAAAGGAGCAGGAAAGTGGTCTGTATGTTTGCGCAAAGACCGCACGGCAGCAAGTTCAGAGATTGGTTCCCGGTCTAAATGCATGGAAGTCATCTCATCAAACATGCCAGCGACATGCAGTACATGAGTTCCGTTTTTCCAGCGGATATTTTTGGGCATAGGCGCGGAGACATTGTGCGGCAGGCGCGTCATCTGTCCTGCGATTTTTAGGGTGAGGTCGGGAAATCTGTAATCGTTATAATTTGGGTGAAGCAGTTGATATCCCTTTTCCAGATAGCCGCGGATAATCCTGTGTTCATCAGGGGAAAGGAGATTTTCATCTTTTTCTGAAATCTCTTCTGGTATTAGAAGACGTCCGACATCGCAGAGCAGCGCAGCACATACGGTAGCCAGTTGTTCCGGGTAAGCGTAATTGAGCCTGTTTACCATGATGGAGGCAAGGATTGCCGTATTCAGACAATGTTTATAGACATAGTCTCCGTTGCTGCGCAAAGTGGCGCCAAAATTAAGTTTGCTGCCGGAAGCTCCGAATTTCCGCAGTATTTCCTGTGCCAATGACTGGATGTTTTGCGGCTTCATATTGTTTAAGATTAAAGTAAGGTCATCTTTCAACCGGAAAGTGGAGACCGTGAGAAAGCGTTCTAATTCCACGTCTTCTTCGGAGAGTGGCGGGACTGGCTCGGCAGGTTCTAAGATGTAAAGTCCCCAAAGTCCGAATTTGCCGATGCTGGAAATACCTTGGGAAGTCAGCCGCGTGTCGCGCTCGTAGAGCATGACGCCGTTTTTATTGTAAATGGGCCGGGCGAGCCGCATACCCGGACGCACATGGTTAATTTTTACATATTGCACAAAAACACCTCCATATATCTTGGCTGTTCAAGTAATGGTACAGAGAGACAAACATTTGTTTCTCTTGCAGATACATGAACTATCAGTTATTATGATTATCGGATAAAGTTGTTTTTTATATTATAGAAAATTAAGAGACAAAATGGTGACGGTGCTTGTCAGGGTATCCAAAAAACAAGAAGATACATGGTAATGTAGGGAGGCGGCGCGGGTGAAGAGAAAACTCATAAAGAAGCTGGCTGTTATTTTGATATTGTGTATGCTGTTTCCGATGGCAGTTTACGCAACGCAGGAGAAAATAGACCGGGTGCAGGATGAAATTCAGGGATTGCAGAATCAAAAAGAGGAAGCACAGCGAAAAGCAGACAGCCTTTCAAAAGAAGCCGGCGGGTTGGAAGGAGACCTTGCAGAATTTAACAACAGGCTTGCAAAGATTACGGAAGAATTAAATGTGACCGAGCAGCAGCTTGAGACTACCAGACAGAATTTGGGGAAAACAAAAAAGGCGTTGAAAAAAGCCCAGAAAGAGGAAAAGAATCAATATGAGGCGATGAAAAAGCGCATACGCTTCCTGTATGAGATGGGAAGCAATGGGCTTCTTGAGGTTTTGCTTAGCGCTGAAAATTTTGCTGATTTTCTGAATAAAGCGGAATACATTTCCAGTATTCAGGAGTATGACCGGGAAATGTTAGACCAGTACAGGGATACCAAAGAAACGATTGCCCAAAAGGAACAGGAACTTTCCGAGCAGGAAGCATCTCTCGCCAGCCTGAAAATGCAGCAGGAGGCAAAACAGCAGGAAGTTGCAGAACTCGTATCGGATACCTCGGAGCATCTGAATGCCGCTAAGGAGCAATTGGCGGCAGCCAAGGCAGACCTGGCAGGATATGAAGCAAAGCTGGAGAAACAGAAGGCGTATGAGGAGGAACTGGAGAAACAGAAAGCGGCAGAGGACGCCAGACGTATGGCGGAAATTAAACGCCAGGAAGAAGAGGACAGGAAGCGGAAGGAAGTAAGACCTCAGAAAAATGGAAACGGCGGTGACAACAATGGCGGAAACAGTGGAAATGGCGGTGCAGTCCATAATGCCTCTGACCAGGCCATGCTGGCAGCGTTGATTCAGTGCGAGGCAGGAGGCGAGAGTTACGAGGGGAAACTTGCTGTGGGGAGTGTGGTAATGAACCGGGTAGGCAGTTCGCGTTTTCCCAATACAGTAGCAGGAGTTATCTATCAGGGGGGACAGTTTTCCCCGGTGGCCAGCGGCAGGTTCGCCTCTGTTCTGGCAGCAGGCGCAAATTCCAGCTGCACGCAGGCTGCAGCGGAAGTCTTAGGTGGCAACATCACCATTGGATGCCTGTATTTCAGGCGCAATGACGGCAGCATACCGGGCACCGTCATAGGCAATCATGTGTTTTATTAACCGTCGTAACAGTTCGGCTGAGACAAACGGAAATCAATTTTCAGAATACCCTTCTGTTTGTCATTATCCCTACATACTGCCGTGTGCTGCATATCCCCGCACGAACGGGACAACGCTCCGGCAAACTAACCGCTAACTACAACCATGTCACTCAGAAAAGCTTTCGTGTCTGGTTTTTATAAGCGGTGGATTTTACCTTTGCTAAATACGTCCCTGAATCGTTTGCTTTGGGCATATGCAGCCCCGCCAGTATATAGATATTTTGATAAATCATAAGGATATTCTGATAATTGATTTCCGTGGCGGAGACAAGATATTTCTTGCATTTTGTGTCAAAATGTGATAATATGTTTTCAGCGAGGGCTGAAAACATGGGAAGACAGTGATTTTGAGAATAATCTTGCCGACATAGAGGCAGGAAAGATGTTATCAAACCTATTTTCCTTTTTTTTGGCAGAAGATTGTTAAAAAAATAACACACTTCGAGGCCGAAATTTAAAATTTCAAGAACGTTTTCAGGATCCAATCAGCCCGGCTTGCCGGGCGATGCACAAAAAATATAAAAGGAGACGAAGAGAATGGCAAAGAAAGTTGTTTTAGCAGG
>CAJUHY010000035.1 GCA_910585895.1 uncultured Lachnospiraceae bacterium | reverse complement strand
ATCCGAAGCAAGACCGAACAGAAGCGTTGACGCGGCCCGCCAGCTTCAGGTAGGTTGCAGGAACTGGTTGGCAACAGCCAGGCTAGATAGATGATTATCCACGACATAACCCGGCTTACCGCCCTGCTTACGTATCACATATTCCGTTTTCCGTCAACATAATGGGCGGGAGTTTCTATATTTTTCAAACAGTAAATATTAACCGCAGAATAGAGAACAAATGCAGTCCTGATTTTACTAAAATATTGTGAAACAGGGGCTGCTTTTTTATTGTTTTAATCAATAAATATATGTCGTTTTTAACAATGGTTTTATATAAAACAATAAAAATATAGTGAATAATGATACTAGATTTCATCTTTTTTCTTGATTTTTTGTACATATGTGATATAATTATGGCAACATATATTAGTTTACGGCAGAAGTAAAACTATATATCGAAAAGGTAAACAAAATAAAGAGGAGGATGGAACTATGAGAAGAAGTAAACTCAAAAAGCAAATTATGGCTGCGTTTCTGGCAGTTGCGATGGCGCTTACCTCGGTAAACTTCGTACCGTCTGGTGCAGCCACGGCCTATGCGGCGGAGAATGCCACGCTGGCGGCAGGGGATTATTATATTTTGAACACCGCGACAGGCAGATTTTTAAATGGCGGCAACTCATGGGGAACGCAGGCAAGTGCACTGGAGTATGGACAGTTAATGACATTAAGTGTTGTAGATGCAGCAAATGCCATATACAACATTGACAGCCATATTTCTAATGGTGGTAATAACCACTTTGTGGGTGCGGAAGGATTTATAGATGGTGGCGCCGCTCCCCTGACGATTACAAGTTGTGGGAATGGCAGCTATACAATTGTTAACGCCAGTGGGGCATATTTGACGGCGCCCAGTGGAACGGACACCACAGTTGTTACCTATGAGGCAGAGAAATCTGAATTCTCAGAGTGGCAGATTCTTTCGCGTGAGGAGTATATAGCACAGGCTGTAGCAAAGGTCAGAGCGGAACCAAATACCCCGGCTGACATTACATCGCTTATTTTGGATTCTCATACGGGCAGAAATAACCAGTATTTTAGTAAGTGGGGCAGTGGATTCACAGCAAAGGTAGAAGTTGATTTTAATGGCGACAATGCGAAATATGCCTGTGTTGAGAAGTATACTCCAAATGATGGGAAAGGATTTGATTTTACGCAGACAATTGCCAATGTACCTAATGGCGATTATGAAGTTAGAGTACAGGGTTTTTACCGTGCGGATCGAGCTGATCCAATTGCTCCGGTATATTATATCAATGAAGCCCAGAAATTCTTGATGACGATTGATGACGATGCAAGAGAGAGTCAGGGCAACGGATGGGAGAAGGAAAGAAATGGCAAGTATGTGCCGGATAAGATGAGCCAGAGCGGGCAGTGCTTTTATGCGGGCGGATATAAGAATGAGTTCGTGAGTGTGCGGGTCACAGACCACACTTTAAAGATTGGGCTTAAGGCATTAGATGCCAAGAGTTGGGTTATTTGGGATGGTTTTGACTTAAGGTTAAAATATGCGTTCACAGACCAGGAGGAGGCGGAGAATACTGCTGATAAGATTGATGCCATTGGTGAGGTGGAATTGAACGATGTTTGTAAAGCAAAAATAGATGCAGCAAGGGCATCGTATGATGCACTGACAGAAGCACAGGAAGCTTTAATGACAGAAGCACAGAAGAAAGCCCTGACCGATGCAGAGGCGAGATATGCGGATTTGCAGGCAGCTGCAGACGCAGTAGCAAAGATTACCGCTATTGGAGAGGTAGCCTTGACTGATGAATGTAAGGGTAAAATAGATACGGCGAGGGAAGCATACGATGCCTTGTCTGCTGTACAGAAAGAAATTGTGACGGCAGAGCAGTTGAAAGTTCTGACGGATGCGGAGACGAGGTATGCGGATTTGCAGGCAGCTGCAGAGGCAGTGGCAAAGATTACCAATATTGGGGAGATTTCCCTGAAGCCTACCTGCAAGGCAAAGATAGATGCAGCAAGGAAAGCTTACGATGCTTTGACGGAGGCGCAGAAAGCATTAGTGACAGCAGAGCAGCTGCAAGTATTGACAGATGCAGAAGCAACTTACAAAAATCTTCATGACAATGCCTCAGAGGGAGAACTGGATCAGATAGCTGCGGATGAAGTGACAGAAAAGATTACAGCAATCGGCGAGGTTGCACTTACAGAGGAATGCAAGGCAAAGATTGATGAGGCGAGAAAGCTGTACGACGCCTTAACAGAAAACCAGAAGAAATTGGTAACTGCCGAGCAGCTTAAGATATTGACAGACGCAGAAGCTGAATATAATAAACTCAAAGATGCGGCAGATAAAGCAGCGGCGGCTGCATGTAAAGCGAAGATTGCAGCTATCGGAGAGGTTGCAGTGACATCAGAATGCAGACTGGCAATAAAGGCGGCGAGGGAAGCATACGATGCTTTGACGGAAGATCAACAGGCATTAGTTACGCAAGAGTACACCGTGTTGGCAACGGCAGAGACCGCGTATGGGCAGCTTGTGTCAAGTCCGATTCTTGCAGATGGCGATTATTATATTGTAAACGCAGCAAAAGGCGGGTATCTGAATGCCGGCAATAGTTGGCAGACACAGGCAAGTGTGCTGACTTATGGGCAGTTGATGACATTTGCAGTCAGTGAGGATGACAATATTTCTTATACGATTGATTCCCATTACTTAAAGAGTGGGAAGCATTATTTAGGCAATAATGGATTTTTGGATAGCACAGCGGATTTGATAAAGATTGAAAAATGTGCAGATGGTAAATATAGCATTGCCAATAACGAAGATAAATTCCTGACGGCGCTTACAGAAGGTACAGCTGCGGAGTTTAAGGCGGAAAAGACGGCAGAGTCTGAATGGCTGATTCTGACGCGCCAGCAGCTTATTAACAAGTTATCCAATGAAGTAGTTTCCGCAGACGATGCAGTAGATGTTACATCGTTGATTTTTGATCCGAATTTTGATGTGTATAACCAATATTATAGTAAATGGAACGGAAGTGTTTCACAGGGCGGATTAAATGCCAATAAATGTGTGGAAGCGTACAAGAAAGTTTTTGATTCTATGCAGACAATCACGAATGTACCTAATGGAGTATACGAATTAAGTGTACAGGGATTTTTCCGTGAAGATGTAGAAGGTGCAGTTCCGCCGGTATATTATATCAATGAGGCCGAAGGTGCGCTTATGTCGATAGAGGCAGACGCGAAGCCGGAAAAGGTTGATGATGCCTGGAGTACATTAAAAGGGGAGGTTTATGTACCCAATTCCATGAACAACAGTTCCAATTGTTTTACTGCAGGTGCATATATGAATGAGCCTATTACTGTGACAGTTACAGACCATACCTTGAAGATTGGCGTGAAATCAATAGATTCCAAGAGTTGGGTTATCTGGGATAATTTCAAACTAAAGTTGGTATCAGTAGTGACGGATGAAGATGAAGCTGCAGCGGTAGTAGCGAAAATTAATGCAATCGGCACAGTAGAGGCTACAGCAGCATGCAAAGAAAAGATTGAAGAGGCAAGGGCGGCTTATGATGCTTTGACAGAGGCCCAGAAAGCGTTAGTAACAGCCGCGCAGCTGAAAGTATTAACGGACGCAGAAGAAGAGTATGAGCGGCTCATGGAAGAAGGCGGTCAGGCTGCAATTGACCGGGTAGCAGCAGAAGGCGCTGTTGAAAAAATCAATGAAATCGGAACAGTAGAAGCTACCATTGCATGTAAAGAGAAGATAGAGGCAGCAAGGGCAGCGTATGATAATTTGACAGAAGCGCAAAAAGCATTAGTCACCGCAGAGCAGTATAAGGTGTTAACTGATGCAGAAGCCAGGTATGCGGAGCTTACAGGAACGGAGAATCCATCTGAGCCACCTTCTACAGAACTCAAAGAACAGCTGGCAGCAGCTATAGAAGCAGAATTGGCAGAAGCTTTGGTAGAAGAGGCTTATACAGAAGAGACCTGGCTGATTTACAAGGAAGCCTTGGAAACGCTGCAGGCATTGGCAGAGAATGAAGATGCAACCAAGCAGGAGATAGAAGAAGCGTTAGAAGATATGAAGACAGCAGGCGAAGGGCTTGAGGTGAAAGAAGAGTATAAGCCCACGCAGGAGCAGGTAACGGCGCTGGAATCAGCAGTTACTTCGGCTACGGACATTAATCCAGCAGATTACAAAGAGGATGAAAATTGGACGGCATTCCAGACAGCGCTTGCGAGAGCACAGTCAATTAAGAATAGGCTAAACGCAACTCAGGCACAGGTAGAGAAAGCGATGACGGATTTGGCAGAGGCAATCTCCAAGCTTACACCGGCAGCCGAGAAGACAGCGGCAGACAAGACAGCTTTGAATAAGGCTATCAGTGACTGCGGCGCATTAAAACAGTCTGACTACACGGCAAATACCTGGAGCGCATTCCAGGCGGCATTAAATACAGCAAAAGCAGTTGCAGCCAAGGAAGATGCGACGCAGGAAGAAGTAAATAATGCATTGGCAGCCCTGAATGCGAAGAAAGCTGCCTTGCAGAAAATTCAGGTTCAGCCGACGGTTCGAGTGAATAAGATAACGTTGTCTGCAAAGAGCAAGAACATTGCAGCGGGTAAGAAAGTCACAGTGAAAGCGGTGGTTAAGCCAGATAATGCAGCAAATAAGGGTTTGAATTGGAAGTCTTCAAACAACAAGTGGGCAACCGTGAACAACAAAGGTGTGGTAACCACCAAGAAAGCCGGGGCTGGCAAGACTGTCACGATTACGGCAACTGCTGCAGACGGAAGCAACGTAAAAGGAACCATCAAGATTAAGATTATGAAGAATGCTGTCACCAAGATTACTTTAAAAGCGAAATCCAAGAAAGTGAAAGCTGGTAAGAAAGTCACAGTCAAGGCAACAGTCAAGACGAACGGCAGTAAGGCCAACAAGAAGCTGGTTTGGAAGACATCGAATAAGAAGTGGGCAACCGTGAACAGCAAGGGAGTGGTAACTACCAAGAAAGCTGGAAAGGGTAAAACCGTGACTATCACGGCAACGTCAACAGACGGCACGAAGAAGTCAGCAAAAGTTAAGATTAAAATTGTAAAATAAAAAGCTAAACTCTTTATAAATTATTCTTAAAAGAAAATAACCCCATTGACTTCCTGATTTTTCTGCGCTACCATTAGGAAAACACACCGCACAGGAGATGACGATATGAAGCAGAAGATACAGCATTTTATGATGGGAAGATATGGCGCAGACCAGTATGGACGGTTGTTGATGGGGATTTCTTTGGTGTTTCTGGTGATTTCCATGTTTACCAGGCTGGATATTTTCTATATCCTGGCCCTTGGTTTGATGGGATACGAGTATTACCGTATGATGTCCAGGCAGATTGAGCGCAGATATGCAGAGAACCAGAAGTTTCTCAACTGGCGGTATCAATTGGTAGTAAAGTGGAATCGTAAGAAAGAGCATTTCCGGCAGCGGAAGACACATCATTTTTATAAATGCCCTTCCTGTAAGCAGAAGGTGAGAGTGCCCAGGGGCAAGGGAAGAATTTGCATTACTTGTCCGAAATGTAAAGAAGAATTTATTAAGAACAGCTAAAGAGGATATCCCCAGGTTACGTTGTGACTCTGGGGGTATCTATTTTGTCTGCAGAATGCTTTGAAATTCTGCTGGCTGTAACACGCAAAGCAGCGTTTGTACTTATTTTATATCGGATTAATGCATTAATTTCTCTTTGGATTGCATTTACTATATAGGTTCGAGTCTATTTAATAAATTATAATCTCAAATTTCTATCAAAATTATAATTTATAATGATTTGGGATTTTCTTGAGATATTAGGAGGAAGGAAGAGAGGAACATTTATGGACAAGGCAACAGTATTGCTGATTGAAGATGAAGCCAAGCTGTTGGAAACTTTATCAGATTTTCTTACAATTAATCATTATCATGTCATTCAGGCGATGGATGGTCTGGATGGGATGCAGAAATTTAATAAATATCATTCAGAGATAGATATTGTACTCCTGGATGTGATGCTTCCTTTTGCCGATGGATACGAGGTATTAAAACAGATTCGTTTATGCTCGAATGTGCCGGTAATCTTGTTGACAGCAAAAGAGGAAGTGGAAGACCAGATTAAAGGATTTTCTTATGGTGCGGATGACTATATTATCAAACCGTATTCGTTATCTGTTGTAAAATTACATATTGAAGCTGTGCTCAAACGTTATGGACATGGACAGGATTTCCTTTATGCCGGAGACATTAAGCTGGAAGTAAAGGCAAAGAAGGTGTATGTAAAAGACGCCTTTATAGAAACTACGCCCAAAGAGTTTGAACTGCTTCATATTCTGATTCGCAATCAGGGAACAGTGCTCACCAGAGACTATATCCTCGACACAATCTGGGGAGATTATTATGTTGGCGATGTGCGCACGATTGATACCCTGATTAAACAGCTGAGGAAGAAATTAGGCGATATGTCTTATATACGGACGGTGTATGGAGTTGGCTATTGTTTTGAGGTAAAGAAAGATGAGAAGAAAGATTAGCGCCCGCATTTTTACAATGTACTGGGTATTCACTCTGGCAATGGTATTGTGCTGCGTAATGTGCTATAAAATATTTTTTCCATTTTATTATGATTGGGTGAAGGATAAGCAGATTCGTGAGGCATATATGGATATCCAGGACTTAGACCTCGCAAACCTGCTGGAGGATGATTATTCTGCGTTTGCAGAGTACGAGGAGGCAAATCTCAGTTTTACCATTGCCGACGAGAACCTGAATCCTGTGTATACAACAAGGGATAACCAAAGGTATCTCGTATATAAAAATATTGAGATGAAAAAGGAATTGTTTTCCAGAACTCCTGATGTGATAGAAAGGGACAGCAAATTAAAAGAGACCACAAAACTGCGGGGGATTATTACGCAGAATCAGGTGGATTATTATATTGTGATAAAGGATACGCTGCAAAAGGTGGGCGCCGCCAAAACTTCGGAAAACTTCACGGTACTTGCTGCCGTGCTGACCTTTCTGCTAGGCAGCCTGCTGATATGGAAATTTGCTAATGATTTTTCAAAGCCGATGGAGCGGCTTGCAGCTGCCGCAGATAAAATTGCGGCGGGAGATTTTGAAATGCGGGCGGCAAAAGAGGAGAAATATGAGGAAACCTGCCGGTTGTCGGAGAGTATCAACAGTATGGCTGGGCGGCTTGCACAGAGTAAGGAACAGATTGAGGAAAGCAGAAGGCAGCAGCTTCGTCAGAATATGCAGCAGGAGCGCGCAGAGAAGATGCGCAAGGATTTTATGGCAAAGATTTCCCATGAAATTAAAACGCCCCTTGCCGTGATTTCCAGTCAGTCAGAAATGCTGGAAAATGTAGAGGGAGAGAGACGCCAATATTACCTGGCCTCTATTCAGGAAGAGGTAGAGAAAATATCAGGCATGGTCAGCAATCTTTTGGATGTTTCCTATATGGAACATCATATGGAAGGGATGCTGCAAAAAACACTGGATATGAAAGAAGTCATGGAATATATTCTGCTGAAATATGACGGGCTGGTGAAAAAGAAACACCTGCATATGGAAACCTTTCTGGAAGAAGGCTGCCTTGTATATGGAGACCGGGAATACATTGAGCAGGCAGTCAATAATTATATGATGAATGCCATTGAATATATGGAAATGGGGGGGAACCTGCGGGTTACCTTGAAGAAACAGAAAAAGGATATCCGTGTCGGGGTCTATAATTCAGGCAGACAGATACTGCCGGAGGACATGGAGCGGATATGGAGCGGGTTTTATACAACCAAACAGAAAGATTCCAATGCATTTTCCCATGTGGGGCTTGGGCTGTATATTGTACAGAATGTAGTTACTATGCAGAATGGTAAGTGCGGTGCCCAGAATATGCCGGACGGTGTGGAGTTCTGGTTTACTCTGCCGCGTACAATTTAATTTACGTAATCTCAGGTTCCTGAAGAATGATCCGGAACTTGTCCGGAATTCTACAGGAACCTGGTATGTTATCTGGAATGCGTGCGCAGGCGGACTCTCTGTCCTTTCTGCCCTTTATATTTTTCCTCGCAGTATTTGCAGCGGTATGTTTCCGTTTTCTCATCTGTCAGCAGGAAAATCTGGTCTAATTCCTGTTCTATAGAGGTGATACAGCGGGGATTGCGGCAGTGTATGATGTTTTTGATTTTCTGGGGCAGATGGAGTTCGCGTTTTTCTACAATCTGTTCTCCTTTGATGATATTGACCGTGATGTTATGGTCAATGAAGCCCAGCACGTCCAAATCCAGAGTATCAATATCGCATTCTACCTTCAGAATATCCTTTTTGCCCATCTTGTTGCTGCGCGCATTTTTGATGATGGCCACACAGCAGTCAAGTTTGTCCAGTCTCAGGTCATAGTAGAGGGAGAGGCTGGTTCCCGCCTGAATATGGTCTAATACAAAGCCTTCTGTAATCAATCCTACATTTAACATACGTTCACCTCCAGCAATGTCAGAATGAGAGCCATCCGCACGTAGACACCATATTGTGCCTGTCGGAAATAAGCGGCTCTTGGGTCATCGTCCACCTCGACGGAAATTTCATTGACTCTCGGAAGCGGATGCATGACTATCATGTCATCTTTGGCGAGAGTCATTTTCTTTTTATTAAGGATGTAAAAATCCTTCATCCGCACATAGTCATCCTCGTTGAAAAAGCGTTCTTTCTGTACCCTTGTCATATAGAGGATATCCAAATCCGCTATTGCCTCTTCTAAACGTTCCACCTCCCGGAAAGCCACATTATTTTTGTGCAGGACATCCTCACGGATATAGCTGGGAACGCGAAGTTCCTCAGGAGAAATCAGCGTGAATTTGATGTTGGGGTAACGAATGAGAGCATGAATCAGTGAATGAACGGTACGACCGAATTTTAAATCGCCGCAGAGCCCAATGTTGAGATTGTCAAGGCGTCCTTTGAGAGAACGGATAGTAAGCAAATCTGTCAGGGTCTGTGTGGGATGCTGGTGTCCGCCGTCGCCGGCGTTGATGACGGGAATGGTTGATTTTTCAGAAGCAACCAGCGGAGCGCCTTCTTTGGGATGGCGCATGGCGCAGATGTCCGCATAACAGGAAATTACGCGAATCGTGTCAGAAACACTTTCCCCTTTTGCCGCAGAACTGCTGTCTGCACTGGAAAAACCGAGAATGCTGCCGCCCAGATTGAGCATGGCGGCTTCAAAGCTCAGGCGCGTGCGGGTGCTGGGTTCATAAAAACAGGTTGCCAGCTTTTTCCCCTCACATGCGTGGGCGTATTTCTGCGGGTTGTTTTCAATATCATTTGCCAGAGTGAGCAGTTTGTCCAATTCTTCTACGGACAAATCCAATGGGCTCATTAAATGCTGCATAGATGGCCTCCTAAGATGTTATATTTTTATAATCATATATCAGAAGAGGGTAAATTTCAAGAGGAAAAAGAATTGCAAGGAAATTAAAATTATAGTAGAATTTGACGTAAGGAGAGATGGGAGGAGACCGGGGGTTTCCGATTATTTCTTAAAATAAAATTCAGTGAGGTGCTAACAAATGGAAAACACGAAAAGAGAATACCAGGAGAGGAAGAGAATTTTATTTTTCGGTCTGCCCTGGACGTTTACAAAGTATTTTATAGGCGAGGAACTTTTGACAGTGAAAAAAGGTCTATTGAAAACCGAAGAAGATGATTGTTACATGTATAAGGTTCAGGATGTCAAGATGACGACGACTCTGCTGGAACGGATTTTTGGGCTTTCCACGGTAATCTGTTATACCGGAGATACCACAGACCCTCAGATTTCCCTTACACATATTAAAAATGCAAAAGAAATCAAAGGGTTTATTTTAGAGGTATCTGAGGTGGCAAGGCAAAAAAGACGCACCATGAATACATTAGACATCGGTACAATGGACAGCGAAGACTTCTAAGGAAATACTGATTAAATCATTATTTCCTTAGATACTCCGTTGGATGCGCACGGATTTGCAATGGAAATATGCTGCTTCGCAGCGCAAATCCGGCGCGGGAAACGCTTTAATCAGCGTTTCCCTAAATTTTCTGACGGATATGCTGGTGTGGGAATAGCAGTTTACAGGTCTGCTGAGTGCTGCGATGGGGCTGCCCGTCTGGAGGGATTCATCAGCAGGTTTTCAAAAATGAGCCCGGCAATCATCCAGAAGGGGGCAAAATCCAGTCGAATCACTCCTTTTATGTTTGTTTTTGCTTTGCTGTAATCCCAGGGGCAGACCTTAAATTTTTTAAGGATGCTTCCGCTGACATATTCGCCGAGGAAAATAAATATGCTGTAAAACAGCGCACGTATTCCAGCGGGAAATTTTCGGACCATGCTGCATATGGGCTTGAGGAAAGCTGCCATGCCGTAGATTGGGAACATCCACAGGGAGGTTTGCCCAATCAGCTGTAATTCACGTTTTCGATAGGAATCGAGGGCGGTAAAGAGTATTTCCATACACCACCCGGTAAGTCCGCAAAGTAAAAAATTCTTTCTCATGGAAGTAATATGCCCATTTTTGCATAATCCATGCAAAAAATGTTGACGGAAAAGAGTGAGACATTATATAATAGATATGTTGTGAAAATTTACTACAAAGGAGTATGGTATGATGAAAAAAATCAGAAAAATCAGCTTGCTTTTGGTAGCAATGCTGGCAGTTACAATGTTGGGAGGCTGCGGCAGTTTTGATGCCAGCGGGTACATAAAAGCACTGCTTGACAACTCCTACAAAAATGACTCCGCTGCGTTTGTGGAGCAGAAAGTGGGGAGCGAGGAACAGGCAAAAGAATTGTATGACCAGGGAATTGAAACGGAATTAAACAGTCTGATTGCCGGGGTTAACATTTCAGATGAGCTGAAGAACGAATTTACGACAGTATTGCAGGATGTCTATAAGAGCGTCAAATATACTGTGGGGGAAGCTGCCAAACAGGATGACAAATCTTATGTGGTGGAAGTGAAGTACCAGAAGATGAAGGTGTTCGCGGCAGCGATGGAGCAGTTTCAGACAGAGCAGCAGGCATATACGGATGAACTTTCCGAGCAGGTTCAGAATGGCGGCGAATACCCCTCAGAGGATGAAATCAACGAACAGGTATATACTTTATTAAAGGATGCCATCAAAGATTCCCTGCAGAAAGCAGAGTATGAGGATGAGGCATCTACAACTGTGCGGGTAGAACTGAACGATAAGGTATATAGCCCGAATCAGGAGGATGTTGAGGCTTTAGAATACGCATTGTTTGATTTAGAGGAAGCTTCAGACCTGGCACAGTAAGAGAGTAGTAAATTTGGACTGGAGGAATTATCATGGCAGAAAATGAAGGATGCAGCAGTGCGGCAACTTGTTCCAGGGAGAGTTGTGAAGGCTGCCCCAGCAAGGGAGGCGCTTCTCAGAGCCTTGTGGAAGAAATGAATCCTTTTTCCAGTGTGAAAAAAGTAATCGGCGTGGTCAGCGGTAAAGGCGGCGTTGGCAAATCATTTGTGACGGCGTCTCTGGCATCAGCCATGCGGGAAAAAGGATATGAAGTAGGAATTCTGGATGCGGATATCACGGGTCCTTCCATTCCGAAAATGTATGGTGTACACGGTCCGGCAGAGGGCAATGATATGGGGCTCTTTCCCATTTTGGCAGCAGATGGCACAAAAGTAATGTCTTTAAATCTCCTGATAGAGGACGAAGAGGCGCCTGTTATTTGGCGCGGACCAGTGATTGCCTCCACTGTCAAGCAGTTTTGGCATGACGTTTTCTGGGGCGATTTAGATTATCTCTTTGTAGATATGCCGCCAGGGACCGGTGATGTACCGCTTACAGTATTTCAATCCCTGCCGGTAGATGGGATTGTGATTGTGACCTCTCCGCAGGAGTTGGTACAGTTAATTGTCAAGAAAGCTATCCATATGGCGGAGATGATGGACATTCCGGTTCTGGGGCTGGTCGAAAATTACAGTTTCCTCAAATGCCCGGACTGTGGAAAGGAAATCAAGCTGTTTGGCGATAGTAAGATTGAAGAGGCCGCGGCAGAGATTGGCGTTCCTGTATTAGGGAAGATGCCATTAGACCCTGAATATGCCAAGATGGCGGATGAAGGGAAATTCCATCAGATTAAGAATCCTTATCTGAATGCTGCGGTTGACAAGGTAGAGAATTTATAATATTCTGTGTCGTTTGACACTGCAAAGCCTTACAGGGAGCGGACTTGCTCTCTGTGGGGCTTATTTTTTAAAAAATTTTTGTGATAAATTGATAATTGCTTTTTTGAAGAACAGGCATTACAATACCCATACGGAACGCGGTTCCGTAATATTTTCCAGCCGCCGGTGCTCTCTGTGCCGGCACAAAATATCTTTTTATTTCTGCATAAGAATTCCAGTATATTTATCTTTTGTGAAAGTTTATATGGATAGTCAGGTGGAATTCATTATCAGTTGGCAAATCATTCGCCAATTACCAATGCATGAATGAAGGAACAATGTTACCTGCCTTTCTGCGGCAGTAACAGAATATCTGTGGAAAGGAGGGATGGGCATGAAGGTTATTTTTGAAGAGTATAGCGGAATCATCATCACCGCAGTGGCAATCATCGCGCTGATTGCGGTTGTGGGATTGCTGCTTGCAGCAGACGGACCGGTACACACGGCTTTTGTGGATTTAATCGGTAACCTGTTTAAACAGACGAAGATGCCTTAAGCTGCGCAGCCCGGGCTTCTGGGAAAGCTTGAGAAGGCAGGAGGTTCGGGCTGGCAGAAAAGTTTGGGAAGTTGGAAAGTTCAGGGATATAAAAAATGCCAAAGAAAATGTGAATTCCTGGGCTTTCAGAAGAATTGAGAATGGAGGAGAGAATGAAATATGACTGGGAATTGACAGAGGAGGAGTTTGGTCCTTTTTATCCTTATATTCAGGATAAGAATGTGACAGATATAGATTACAATGGAAAAACTTTGTGGGTGACGGATCTCAGGCGGGGGCGTTATCAAGCGGATATCCAGGTTGCGGAGGAGTTTATCGAGCGTTTTACCCATAGGATTGCCAATCGGGTCAATAAGCCTTTTAACCGTGCTAATAATGTACTGGAAGCGGAGACGAACGAACTTAGAATCAGCATTATCCATGAATCGGCTGCGGTGTCCGGGCGCAGTATCTGTATCCGCAAATCACTTCCGCAGGTCCGTCAGACGGTAGAGAGCATGTTGGACAGCGGATATTGCACGGTGGAGATTCTGAGCCTTTTGATTAACTGTGTGAAAGCGAAAATGAACTTTGCTTTCTGCGGGGAGCCAGGCGTGGGGAAGACAGAATGTGCTAAATTTTTCTCCAGGTTTATCCCACCCAATCAGCGTGCCATTACCATTGAAGACAATCTGGAAATGCACTTTCATGAAATTAATCCAGAGAACGACTGCGTAGAGCTTCAGGTAAGCAAGGATTTAAGCTATACAGAGGCGATAAAGCTCTGTCTCAGGCAGAATCCCAAATGGATTATCTTATCGGAAGCGCGCTCCACAGAAGTGCAGTATCTTCTGGAACAGTGGTCCACCGGAGTGTATGGATTTACCACACTGCATTTGGACGACCTCAGAAATCTGCCGGACCGGATTATGAATATGATTGGGCGTTCCAGAGATGCAGACCGTCTGGAAAATTATATTTATGAATTCATCAGCGTAGGCGTATTGCTTCGCCAGTATCAGAATGAAAATGGCATGTTGGAGCGTTATATAGACCAAATGTGTTTTTTTGACAGAGTGGATGGAGAGAATGCTGTTTATTTGTTGGTGGAGGATGGAAAACAGATATCAGATGTGATACCGGACGATATCCTGAGACGGCTGCACCGCGCCGGGATTGAGGAGCCTTTTCATTGTCCGCAGACATGTGCCTATGAGCCGTTGGACGTTGCGCTGGTCAAAGCATCCTGGGACTTGGAACAGGAGGTTGTATGAAAGTAAGAAAAGATAAGAGCAAGGATAGGAGCAGAGGAAAGTTTGAGTTGTTTCATCCAGGCAACCTGCAAAAACAGATTGACAGCTATGGCTATAATTTTTCCATGGGCAGGTATTGTGCATTTCTGTTTGTCTCGGCTGCGGGGGCTATCGGCTGCGGGATGTTGTTTTGTCTGCATTGGTATCTGATTGTTCCGGTGGTTTTCGCCTGTGTAATGGCGCTGCCGTTTCTCATTCTGGATGGTTACAAACAGATGTATGAGCACAAGCGGTTTTTGGATATTTCAGATTACATGGAGCAGATGCTGTATTCTTTCCGGCTGAATCAGAAAATATTAATTGCTCTCAAAGACACGCGTACACTGTTCGCCGAGGGCAGGATGCATGAAGTTATCGGAGAGGCAATCCATTACATAGAATGCGGCAGTTACAGATATGACCTATACAGGGAGGCGTTGGAAATCATAGAAAACGCATATCCTGCTAAACGCTTGTGTGCCATTCATGAATATCTGAGGACTGTGGAGAGCAACGGCGGAACTTGTGAAGAGGGAATTGACTTGCTGCTGCAGGATAAGGCGGTGTGGACAGACAATGTGGTTCTGCTGCAGGAAGATAAAAAAGCGGCTCGTATGCGTGCAGTTTTTTCGCTGTTTGTGACAATGCTGCTTGCGCTGATTTTCCATATGGCATACCGTACCATGCCGGAGCAGTATACGATTGTCGGTCATCCGGTTACCCAGGTCGTAACGACTTTGTACCTGATATTAAATATAGCAATTTTCTGTAAGATAAACCGTCAGATTGCGGGCAGCTGGATTGTTCGGGAGGATTTAGGGGGAGAGAAGATTGGCGGGTACTTTGAAATGATAAGCAGCTATGATGAGAAGAAAGAAGCGGGAAAGAGTTTTGTTTTTGCAGGGATTGCTTTGGGAATTGCCATTTTATTCGGCCTGCTAGGAAAGGCATTGGCATCAGCGCTGGCAGTGGTTGCAGCCGTCCTGCTTTTAAATCAGCATAAGATTGGTTACCGCATTGCCTACGATAAGGTAGTACAGGAGATTAACCGCGTATTTCCGGGATGGCTGATGGAAATGGCGCTGCTTCTGCAGGGCAATAATGTACAAGTTTCCATTGAAAAGACCATTGACCATGCGCCTGTTGTATTGCAGAGCGAGCTGCAGAATCTATCCGACAGCCTCAAACGTACGCCGAATGCCGTTGGACCATATTTAAAATTTCTGAGGATGTTTGAATTGTCTGCTGTGCTTTCTGCCATGAAGATGCTCTACGCCATATCAGAATCCGGTAATGGGGATGCACAGTCGCAAATCCGTATCCTTGTGCAGCGCAACAGCAAGATGATGGATAAGGCGGAGAAGATGTCAAATGAGAAGAGCCTTGCCGGTATTAATGGCATTTTTTATCTTCCCCAGGTAACGGTATCTGTCCAGACTGTGGTAAATATGGTGGTATTTATGCTGGTGTTTTTAGGGCAGATGAAGATATAGGAAAAGAGGTGAGGGAATGGGACAGATTATGAAAACATATCTGGGAATATTTTTTCTGCTGGTGACCGGTATGGTGGGGCTTGGCGTGGTGACTGCCGGAATACAGTCGGCGAATGCCAGAAATTACCATGCGGATGTAATCAGTGAGATTGAATGCAGCAATTTTAATGCGGCGGTAATGGAGGCCTGTCAGCAGCAGGCAAAAGAAGCGGGGTATGAGCTGGAGGTAAGGGCTATGGATTATAACCCGCAGGAGCATGTGAAGATGGCAGAGATTATCCTGCATTATGAATATGCCATACCGATGCTTAATCTGGTGACAGACCATCAGGTGCGGGGATTTGCCAAATAGGAGAAGGAGGATGCCATATTGAAAAATGTGTTAGAGGAGTTTGGCGGAGCCATAATCTATATAATTGCAGGAGCAGGTATACTGGGAATTTTTACATTTCTGTTGGAATTACTGTTGGCCTAACATTTTATGGATGAAACGGTTCTGTTGAACTGAATTGGTATGTTAATAGGAAACACTTATGGGAGGTGGATGATAATGAAAGAAGTATTTGAGGAATATGGAAAAATGATAATTGCAGTCGTATCTTCTGTGTTGTTGGTAGGATTTGCAGCAGCTTTTTTGACGACGGGACAGGCTTTTGAGATGATTTTTGCTTTTTCCCAGAGCATTTGTTAGGAGGCAGCAATGAAAAAGGTATTTGAAGCGGCAGCAGATATGGTTCTTCCAGCAGTGGTATTTTTGGCCATCGTGTTAATCCTTGTGGGGGCGGCACTGTTTGACAGGATAGGAAAGCGCATGGAAACTCAGGGGGAAGATTTTTCGCAGATGCCAGACAGCCAGACAGTTGAGGGTTTGTGCCAAAGACAGGCTCCGGTTATTCAAATGATTGGTAAAAAACGGTGGGATACCGGGGAAATTATTTCAATTGCCAAGGTCTTTGCAGCAGCTGACGCAGAGGGAAATAAAGTGGGAATTACGGTATTGGATATCACAGACCTGAATGGGGACAGCGCTATGGCATATTACCAAAAAGAAGCTGGGCAAGCTGTATTTCCCACAAGAGGTGTGTATACATTTTCTCTGTCAGCGATAGATGGGCAGCGCAAAAGAGGGACAGGAAGATTCTCTGTTTTAGTAGATGCCAAATAGGAAGGAGGTTACATGAAACATATGGTTTACGGCATTGCGCTGTTGGCGACAGCTGTTATGGTGGTTGCCGGTGTGATGATTGTCAGTGGCAAAGACATTCGGGAAAATGAGGCGGATAAAGCGTTAAACACGGCGGTGGAACAGACCCTGGAACAGCTGAAAAAGCATGGAGGCTATGAGATAGGCAATGCGCAGGAACTGATTGCAGATTTTCAGCAGGCATTGCTGCTGCATATTTCCTCCGATGCGGACCTGGAGGTGAAGATTCTTGCCGCCGATACAAAGAAAGGTATACTGGATGTGAAAATAACAGAAACCTACAGGACAGTCAATGCCAGACAAAAGCAGGCAGTATGTCGGAAAACGGTAATTTTGGAAGAATATTCAGAAAAAAAAGGTTACTGTATGGTAGAGTTCCGTGTGGATGGAGCAGTATATGCTAAATATACACTGTATCAGGGCGGTGCTGTTGTCACACCACCCAAGCCGCAGAAATCTGGTCGTATATTTCAAGGCTGGAGAAAGGCTGATTCCACCGTTTGGCTGGAAGATGGCATGGTAACGGAGGAGGACATAGCTTTTGAAGCAGTATTTGAGTAAAGGAGGAATTGGATGAAAAATGTCTTGAGCATCTTGTTGTCGTTTAGTCTGTTATTAACGAGTGTTCCCATGACAGAACAGGCCGATTTAAGAGGCCAATGGATGTCAGCGGTTGAGGAAGAACGGCAAACGCAAGTCTACATAGCAGAGGAGGAATTGGAAATATCCCAGGAGGAGACAGAGGCACGGAAAGAAAACGCAGCAGGAAGACAAGAGGAAGGGGAACTGGATAAGCAAGAGCAGGAAGTTAAAAAGGAGCTTATGGAACCAACGGAGCCGGTGGAAGTTGCAGCAGAATCAAGGGCGGCTGGTGTAGATTTCGTAAATGTACATCAGGACAAAGAGAGCAAATGTCTGAGTCTTCTTGAGGGGGAAACAGTGTACCCCGAGAATAAGGAAGGCTACCATACGGCAGTAAGTCGAAAAGTCAACTGCCGTCATACTTCGCTCGGATACAGAACCGGCAGCATAAAGTGCGAAAGGGGGGGCAGCCCGCTGAACCCGACAAAAGAGGAACTGAAGAATAATGTCAAGTTGACTGGAATGCTGCGTGGAAAAACTATCAAGAGAAAGAAGTTTACATCATACAATCCAGGAGGGAAGGACAACACAGTGACGCATCTGAACCTTGACGTAGAAGTAGATGTTCCCGGGGAGGATGGCACTAATCTGACAGGACTGGTTGCCGGTCCCTATGTCTGTGAAGGTGACGGACATGCGGGGTATGCGTATACGGAGAGACATTTTTCTTATTGCCCCAATACGGAGAGATACTATTATGTAGCCAGTTCTCATGTATGGCTGGGCTGCACGAAGGACAGAGATGGAGGGAACAATGAGTTCCATGATACTGAGTGCAATCATCAATTCAGCCTGTATAAATACGTCCCCAACAGTTATAAGGTGAGGTACGATGCAAATGGAGGGGATGGTATGGTAGCTGGACAGAACGCAACTTATGACAAGACATTTGCATTGCGTCCAGGTAATGGGTTCAAATTTGCCGGGCACACCCTCACTGGATGGAATACCAGGAAAGACGGTACTGGTCAGGCTTATGGCCTGGGTGTGAACGTGAAGAACCTGACCAGAGAAAACGGAGGGATTATTATGCTGTACGCGCAGTGGCGCCCAAACTGGCTGACTGTGCGGTATCATGCAAATGGCGGGACTGCTGACCTTTGGAATGCTGTCCAGTCCATCGGTTTTTATTATGACAGTTGGCCGTATGGAAATGTGAAAAAAATCCCGGCAGATTTCAGTTTATTCGGTTTGTCCAGAGTTGGATATAGCAGAAAAGAGGGAGCAGAATGGAACACTAACCCTAATGGCACAGGAAAGTCTTTTGACCAGGAGGCAGGTTATCTGGTTACAGATTATTCGCCGGGACTCACAACGGCGGACCAGGACATCACGCTATATGCGCAGTGGGAGCCAAACGTTTATACGGTCAAGCTGGATAACCGGCTAGATTCGCCAGATAAGGCGGGAACAGCGAAAATTTTCAAGAAGTATACAAAAGGAATCTATCTGGACAGCACATGCAGGCAGGAGGCGGCACAAATTATGCTGCCGCAAAAGGTAGGGTATCAGTTCCAAGGGTATTATAGTCAGTCGGGGAAACTGATGGTGAATTGCGATGGAAATTTGACTGCTGAGGCAGAGAACCGGAAAGGGGAAATCGGGGATGAAATCTGGACTGCTCGCTATCATTACCTGATTGGGTGCGAGGACTATGCAGATATCCCCTGTGATTTTGAGAAAACATCGGATGACGTCCGCGAAGATTTAGGCTTGAAGCTTACTTATGACGTAAGCGCCCGGGAAGTGCATGTACATACCGGGCAGCTGTGGTGTAGTATTTCCCTTACTGCACAGCCTCAGGGTACGCAGATAGGAGAAATCAATTCATCTCCGGCTGTAGGTTCTATAACCGGAAATACCGGATTATTACCGGGAATGCGGCTTTCCCTTAATGTTACAGAAGGCGCGGCATATCAGCTAACTGTGAAAAAAGATGGCAGAACACTATGTGACCGCCTGATTTATTACAAAGATGGACGTTTTCGCACACTTGTGAAGCTGGGAGACCAGGAAGCTAAAGTAAAGGAACCTGGGAGCAGTATTGCAGGCAGCGCATGGAACAAGGAAGGGCAGGGAGAATACAGTCTGTACCGATACCAAGGGTGTTCGGAGATGAAAGATGTCCAGAAGCCAGGGAATGTATGCAGGTACTTTCGGTACAAAGATGTTAATGTGGCGTATAGCGGCGCTGGAGCAACTTGGGGAAACAATATGCTGGAATATGACGTTTCCTTAGAAGATATGTACCAGTTCCGAGATAATGAATTTAGGAAAGAAAAGACTGAGACCAAATATACCGTAAGCCATAAGCCGTATCAGTGTCAGGTGAAATATAGCTTTCGGGGGTGGGAAATGGTAAGCTGTTCCTCGGGGCAAGATATGGATAAAGAAAATACTTATACAGAAAAACAGCAGGAGGGGGCAGTGTCAGTATATGCAAAGGCAAAACACATAGGCGCTGTTTCAGACCGTACCACAGAGGATATTGGCGCTTACCAGATTACAGAACCTATCCGCGTCCTGCCAGGGTTTCCGGGAGATGCCAGAGCAGCGCAGGGGAAATGGGATGGTGCAGTGAAGGTTCCTGATTCCCCCCAAACCCATGCAATAGATTTCATCAATTTGATGGCAAAATGGGATTCCTGTCCAACTATCACTGTGACTCCTGGGGAAAAGCTGGAATTCTACGAGGGTGAGGAGGTTACAAAAGAGAATCTTACCAGTCATCTGACAACACATGATAAAGAGGATAACAGGGACATGAAGGCAAATCCAGACCTCAATGATAAACTGCGCATTGTGAAGATTTCTTATCCGGAGTCCAGAAACCATAGCCAGACAGCCTATGAAAAAATTTATGAAGAGGATGTGCCGCCAGACTTCCTGCTTGATACTTATTATCTGAAACTGGAGGAAAACGAGAGTGTGGAGGCGCTTGTGACCTTTGCCGTCACAGACAGCGCGGGCAATACCACAAAAAAGCAAATTCCGGTGAAAGTGAAATACAATCATTATCCAGGAATCAGCAGTGAAGACGTTTTCTATTATCTGAAAGAGGAGGCGAACCAAGGGAAGATTACAGCAGAAGAACTCATTGGCCGTGCCTTGGCTGAGGACGAAGAAGATGGGGATATTACCAGAAAATTAGAACTCAAAGATTTTGCCCCACAGGAGTTAATGCTGCAGACAGAATCCAAAGCGGAGTTTCCTGTTACCTATCAAGTGACGGATGCCTACCGCAAGACCTCTTACAAGACCGTGAAAGTTGTGGTGTGGGATGAAGATGCAGCGATTGCAAAGCTGCCTCAATACTATGTGCGCTACATATCCGGGAAATATTTAGATACGCTGGAGGAAAATTCTGTCTGGAGGGAGCCGGAGAACATGGCGTACCTGAAAAATATCTTGGAGAATGAGAAACCGGTGGAAACGTGGAAGTATACCCATGAAGATATTCTTGCAGTCCAGAAGTGGATAACCGAAGGAGGGAAGTGGAAGATTGGGCAGGCAGCCAATCAGGCGTTTTTGGTGAAATTTGCCTATTGCAGGAAGTGATATTTTGACAGAGCCATAGAAAAAGCTGTCCGGTTTAAATGTCTTCCGGACAGCTTTTGGGCAATGATGTCAGAATAAATCCTTAGATACCTGCAGCTTTTGTGGCATAGGTGGTATCTACTAAGTCCTCATAAGATGGACTTCCAGTTAATTCTCCGGCATCAGAAAGAATATCCAAGAGGAGCTGGTAACTGCTTTCTTCAAATATCAGATTTTCCTTCCAAGTATCCTGCTCATGATATCTTGTCACAATGGCTGTGAGAGTCTGCGAGTCGGTTTCCTTAAATTGAGGCGCAATTGCAGCGGCTATTTCTTCAGGCGTATGGTTTTGCACATAGTCCATACCTTTTTGCAATGCATTTGTAAATTTCTGGATAACATCGGAATTTTTTTCCATGTAGTCTGCTTTGGCACTAAATGCAGTGTAGGGAACGTAACCGGAATCTACGCCTAAAGAGGCAACAACATAACCTGCGCCCTCCAATTCCAGGGAAGTAGCGCCAGGCTCAAATTCTACAGAGAAATCTCCTTTTCCACCGGAAAAGGCTGCAGCTGTGGAGCCAAAATCAATGCTCTGGTCGATGGAGAGGTCTGAAGATGGGTTTATATCGTTCTGCTTTAAAATGTATTCAAAAACCATCTCAGGCATACCTCCTTTTCTTCCTCCCAAAACTTCCTTCCCTTTCAAGTCAGACCAGGTAAATTGGGGCATTTCTTCACGGGCTACCAGGAAGTTTCCGGCGCGTTGTGTCAGTTGGGCAAAATTCACCACGTAATCCTGAGCGCCCTGATTGTAGGTATAGACGGTTGTTTCTGGCCCCATGAATCCAATATCCGCTTCCCCGGATAATACAGCCGTCATCGTTTTGTCTGCGCCGAAACCTGTAATGAGCGTCAGTTCAATACCTTCTTCCTCAAAATATCCTTCTTCAATAGCAACATACATTGGAGCGTAAAAAATGGAGTGAGCCACTTCGTTGAGCGTCACTTTTGTGAGTTCCTGACTATTCTTTTTTGTGGAACAGCCGGTTAAGAGAGAGGCACTCAAAATGGCGGTAATACATATGAACATGGTCAGGCAGCGAAGTAAATTTTTTTTCATATTTTCGTCCTTTTACTTTTTGTTTTATAGTATGTTACGGGGGCAAAACTGTTAAAAATAAAATAATTCCATGAAAATAATCTCATATTTGCAGTATGCAGCCGCCTTGTTATCAGTCAAGGCGCTTGTTTTTTCTATCGAAAACGGCTAGAATAGTATAAAAAGAAAATAGAAGGGACAAGGAAATGATAATAGATAAGATGGATTTGCATACACATACGATTGCCAGCGGGCATGCTTATAATACCAGAAATGAGATGATAGCGGCAGCGTATGGGAAAGGATTGGATATTTTTGCTGTCACAGAACATGCACCTGCCATGCCAGGAAGCTGCCATCAGTTTTATTTTTCAAATTACAAGGTATTGCCGCGTCAGTATGAACAGATGACCGTATTGTATGGTGTGGAGTTAAATATTCTGGACTATGATGGGCATGTTGATTTAGCAGAGGACACATTAAAAGAGCTGGATGTGGCGTTGGCAAGCATACATCCACCATGTTATGTATCAGGTACGGTAAAGGAGAATACGTCTGCCTATCTGGGAGCTATGAAGAATCCCTATATCAATATTATTGCCCACCCGGATGACAGCCGTTTTCCGGTCGATTATGAGACGTTGGTTAAGGCAGCGAAAGAATACCATGTACTGCTGGAAGTCAATAATACCTCTTTGTCGCCGGTAAGCTTCCGCAAAGATTCAAAGAAGAACTATCTTGAAATGTTAGATTTATGCGTGAAATATCAGGTTCCCATTGTTGTGGATTCGGATGCCCATGCAGACGTGCTGGTGGGGGAGCATACCATTGCCTTGCAGATGTTGGAGGAAATAGGTTTTCCCCAGGAACTTGTCTTAAATGCGCACAGTGAAGCAATTTATGAATATATCAATTATAACAGTAAGCAAGGATAGGCGTTTCTTCTAACAGAAATACCAGTTTACTTTATAACTTTAGTATGATAAAATCAGAAAGAAGAAAGATACCTGAGAGGGTATACTGAAGAAATACATAAAAGGAGAATGGATATGAGCAAAAAATTGAGGACAGAAGCCGTAGACCATTTGTTTGAAGCAATATTGCATCTGGAGAACAAGGAAGAGTGCTACAAATTTTTTGAGGATGTATGTACGGTAAATGAACTGCTGTCGTTTTCACAAAGATTTGAGGTGGCAAGGATGCTGAGGACTCAGAAGACGTATTTGGATATTGCAGAGCAGACAGGGGCTTCCACTGCGACAATCAGCAGGGTAAATCGTTCTCTGAACTATGGAAATGACGGATATGATATGGTGTTTGCCAGAATGGGGATTGTAGAGGAGGAGTAGTAAAAACGCCCCTCAAGGAAGAGGAGACAATTCCTTGAGGGGCGTTTCAAATTCAAAGTCAGAGTTACTGATTTTTGTCTGACACGTCTTTTTTTCTGCTCTTGTCGGAGGCATTTTTGGCAGTGTTCGTTTGCGGAAGTCTCGAATCAATCATTTTCTCAATCAGCTGCTTTTTCAGATAAACATCAAAGCACAGCATACAGATAAAGGCAAAATGCTGCAATTCAGCCTGGTCTTCTGACGGCAGGTCAGAAAAAGTCTGCAAACTTAGCTGGTATTTTCTGGTGAGATCTTTTTTAATATTGATAATTCCTGATTCTTCTAAACGAAATATTTCTGAGTAAATATCGTTTAAATTAAAGTTTAAGTTTGAATTAAAATATTTATCCGTAATAGGGTTTAAAATTGCCTGAATATCCCCAATGCTTAGAATATTTTTAAAATAGTAGATAAATATCAGCGCCAGCATGTGCTCCTTGGAGTATTTTTTCTTGACCGGAGGAGGGAGCAGGTTGTTCTTGGCATAATTGTTAATCATGGTTTTGGTCAGCACTTTGTCTTCCGGATGCCGCCTGCAGGCAGAGAGCTGGGTGTCCATAAAAGTCGTGACCTGATCCATATATAAATCAATATTGGGAAAGTCCTCTGGTTTGATAAAATCAATGTTGGACAGGCTGTTCAATATACTGTTCAGTAAGTCTTTTTCATCAATTGTCATTTTATTCACCTCAAAAGTATTATATAGTATTCAAAATCGGATGACAAGCAGTTTGTTGTATTTCCATGATTATGGAAGAAAATTGGTTGAAATATGTAAAAATATACACTATAATAAACATATGTTTGAGCGTGTACCAGGGAGGATATAAAGAATGTATGAGAACTTGAACCCTATGCAGAGGGAGGCCGTATTTTGTACGGAGGGACCGTTGTTGATTTTGGCAGGGGCCGGGTCAGGCAAGACCAGGGTACTGACCCACCGGGCAGTATATCTAATTGAAGAGAAGGGCGTTAATCCATATCATATTTTGGCTATTACATTTACCAATAAGGCAGCAGAAGAGATGCGGGAGCGCATTGACAAACTTGTGGGATTTGGCTCAGAGAGTATCTGGGTATCCACGTTCCACGCTGCTTGTGTGCGGATTCTGCGCCGTTATATTGACCGTTTGGGTTATGACAATCATTTCACAATATATGATGCGGACGACCAGAAGTCTTTGATGAAGGATGTCTGTAAGCGGCTGCAGATTGATACGAAGATTTATAAGGAGAAAATGTTTCTGGGTGTGATTTCTTCTGCCAAGGACGAATTGATTTCGCCGGAAGAATTTACGCAGCGCGCCGCCGGTGATTTTGCGAAGGAGAAGCAGGCAGCAGTCTACCGGGAGTATCAGGCACAGCTGCATAAGAATAATGCGTTGGATTTTGATGATTTGCTTGTGAAGACGGTAGAGCTTTTTCGACATGATGCGGAAGTGCTGGACAATTATCAGGAGCGTTTTCAATATATCATGGTTGATGAGTATCAGGATACCAATACGGCTCAGTTTGAGTTGATACGCCTGTTAGCGGATAAGTACCGGAACTTATGCGTGGTCGGGGATGATGACCAGTCAATTTATAAATTTCGTGGAGCCAATATCAAGAATATCTTGAATTTTGAAGAAATATATCCGGATGCAAAGGTAATTAAATTGGAACAGAATTACCGTTCCACACAGAATATTTTAAATGCGGCGAATTTTGTTATAGCCAACAATATGGGGCGGAAGCCTAAGAGTCTGTGGACCGAGAATGAGGAAGGGGAGAAGATTAATTTCCAGCAGTTTGACTCCGCTTTTGACGAAGCAGACTATGTGGTAAGCGATATCCAGAGGAGAGTGCGAGAGGGGAAATGCAGCTATGGTGACTGTGCGATTTTGTACCGTACAAATGCACAATCCCGCCTCTTTGAAGAGCGGTTTGTGGTAAGTAATACGCCTTACCGTGTAGTGGGCGGTGTAAATTTCTATGCCAGAAAAGAAATCAAAGACCTGCTTGCCTATCTGAAAACGATTGATAATGGAAGGGATGACCTTGCAGTGCGGCGTATTATCAATGTGCCGAAGCGCGGAATCGGCGCTGCCACTTTGGGGCGTGTACAGGATTATGCGGCAGAAATGGACCTGAGTTTTTACAATGCTTTGAAGATGGCAGACGATATTCCCAGTCTTGGACGAGCCGGGGTAAAGATTAAGCCGTTTGTTACGCTTATCCAGTCAATTCGCAGCAAATTGGAGTATCTGAGCGTATCCCAAATTCTTCAGGAAGTCATTGATGAGACTAAATATGTGGAGGAGCTTGCAGCAGAAGACACGGAGGAGGCCAGGGCGCGTATTGAAAATATTGATGAGTTAATCAGCAAGGCGGTGGCGTATGAGGAAAGCGCAGAAGTACCTTCTTTAAGCGGATTTCTGGAAGAAGTGGCGCTTGTTGCTGATATTGACAGTCTGCAGGAAGGGAACGATTATGTAGTGCTGATGACTTTACATAGCGCCAAAGGTCTGGAATTTCCCAATGTATACTTAGGAGGCATGGAGGACGGTCTTTTTCCCAGTTATATGACAATTGTCTCGGATGACCCTATGGAGATTGAGGAAGAGCGGCGTCTTTGTTATGTAGGAATTACACGTGCAATGACAGAGCTTACAATTTCATGCGCAAGACAACGTATGATTCGTGGCGAGACGCAATATAATAAAGTATCTCGCTTTGTAAAAGAGATACCAGGGAACTTATTGGGTGGCGGGGCAAGTGTGAAAAGTGAGAGAGAAGAGGTAAAAGAAGCTCCGGCGCGTTCTTTCCGACAGGCGGGGTCCAAGGTAAATCCGATATTTACCGTTGGAAATGCGCAGAGCAAACCCTATCAGAAAAAGCCTTATCAATCAACGTCGTTTTCAAGTAATACGACCAGTGGCATTTCTCTTGAATATGGGAGCGGTGACCGCGTGAAACATATTAAATTTGGAGAGGGTACAGTTGTGCAGATTGTGGAGGGCGGTAGAGATTATGAGGTGACCGTGAATTTTGACCGAGTAGGCGTAAAAAAGATGTTTGCTTCTTTTGCAAAACTAAAAAAAGTATAAAATTTGCAAAAATTGGTATGATAATGAGCAAAGGTGTGCTATAATATGGCGTAAAGAATCCAGGTATTTTTCTTCGGGAAATTCCTAGTGTGCTGTCTCATTGGTATCTGATAAATTTCGTAATATCAATGAGACAGCACACTAGCCAATACTTAGGGAACGTCAGGCAGCGGTATCTGCCAGAATTAAAAAATAAAGGCAAGGTGAGAGGAACCGTAGTTTTTCACTAACTGTCTATTGTGCTGGAAGAAGCACGGAATGGAGGAAATCATGAATAGAGAGAAGATGGATAATTTTTTGAGCTCAGTAAAACTGAATGAACTGTTGCACAAACAGGAGGAATGTGAGAAGAAGAAATCTAAACTGCTTTGGGTTTGCGCAATCGCAGGAGCAGCTGTAGCAGTTGCAGCTATCGCATATGGAGTGTACCGATTCCTCACACCAGATTATTTGGAGGATTTTGAGGACGACTTTGATGATGATTTTGACGATGAAGATTTCTTTGATGACGAAGATGAGAAAGAATAATAAGAGCTTATATTAAGAAAACGAGGCTCCCGCATGGTATTGTGGGAGCCTTTTTGGGCATATGGTGAGTTTTAAGGAGAGGATTATGAAAAAAGGACAAGTGTATGAAGGAATTGTTGAGAAAATAGATTTTCCCAATAAGGGTATTGTCATTTTGGAGGAGGGAAAGAAAGTTGTCGTGAAAAATGTGCTGCCAGGTCAGAGGATTTCATTTTCTATCAATAAGGTCAGGAAGGGCAGGGGCGAGGGCAGACTGTTGGAAGTGTTGGAGAAATCACCCATGGAACGAAGGGATTTGCCATGTGAACATTTCGGGAATTGCGGCGGCTGTACATTTCTGAACCTGGACTATGATAGGCAGCTGCAATTAAAGGAGCAGCAGGTGCGGGAAATCTTAGAGCCAGTGTGTGCCATTTATCAGGAGCAGAGAGGAGGGATTCCGTTTTCCGATATTTTTGAGGGCATAAAAGAGAGTCCCAGACATTATGGTTACCGCAATAAGATGGAGTTTTCCTTTGGAGATAGTTATAAGGATGGTCCGCTTTGCCTGGGAATGCATAAGCGCGGCAGTTTCCATGATATTGTGACGGTTGCGGGCTGTAAGATTGTTGATGGGGATTATTCGATGATTTTGTCAGCTGTACTTTCCTATTTTCAGAATCAGGAAACGGCATATTACCATAAAATGCACCATAGCGGATATCTGCGCCATTTGCTGGTGCGCAAAGCAGTCAGGACAGGGGAAATCCTTGTGGACTTAGTGACAACAAGCCAGATAGAGGGTGAGACGGAGGAAAAATTGCTGCAAGGTTTTGCCGAGGTTTTGCAGCAGCTGAAACTGGAGGGGGAAATTGTTGGTATATTGCATACCCGTAATGACAGCCTTGCGGACGCGGTCATCAATGAGGGGACGGATGTACTGGTTGGGCAGGATTATTTTTATGAAGAATTGTTAGGGCTGCGTTTTCAGATTACGCCATTTTCTTTCTTTCAGACCAACTCTCTGGGGGCGGAAGTGTTATATCAGACAGTGAGGGAATATGTAGCAGACGCCGGAACTGGCAAGGTGGTTTATGACCTGTATAGCGGGACAGGGACAATTGCGCAGATTCTTGCTCCAGTTGCGGAAAAAGTTATTGGCGTGGAAATTGTGGAGGAAGCGGTGGAGGCTGCCCGGCAAAATGCATTGCTGAATGGATTGCGTAATTGCGAATTTCTTGCTGGGGATGTGTTCAAGGTTCTTGATGAGATTGGCTCTCAGCCGGGTTTTATTGTCTTAGACCCGCCGAGAGACGGCGTTCATCCCAAAGCATTGGAGCGGATTATCCGTTATGGCGTGGAGAAGATGGTTTATATTTCCTGCAAGCCCACTAGCCTGGCAAGGGATTTGGAGGCCCTGCAGGCGCGAGGCTATATAGTGGAGCGGATGTGCTGTGTGGACATGTTTCCGTTTTCGGCGCATGTGGAGAGCATATGTCTACTACATCGGAAGGATTCGTGAAAATCCTTGATT
>CAJUHY010000034.1 GCA_910585895.1 uncultured Lachnospiraceae bacterium | reverse complement strand
AATTTATTAACCAAGTAGTCTTGATTGACTACACCATTATTATACTAGGAGGTATAAATATGTGGACAAGAAAAGAATTAAAGGACAAGGCGAAACAGCAGTTTCGTGCAAATTACTGGAAATGCATTCTGGTAGCGTTATTGGCGGCATTGCTGGGCGGGGGTCTCGGCGCAGGCGCCGGCTCGAATAGAGTTTACAGGGATTTCCGGGAACTCTATCATTCGGCAGGAGAAAAAGTGGTGGAAGATGACAAAGAATATGACTATGATGAGTGGGATGATGAAGAATTAGATGATTATGATTTGGCGCTGGATGACAGGGCGCTTGAGCCAGAACAAGGTATCTTTGAGGAGGCCTCAGCGGGGAAGTTTGGGGATACAATGATGATATTGGCATTTTTGTTTGTTATGTTTGTGCTTGTTTTTGTGATTGCTGTAATGGTGATGATTATTCTCATCCCCGTGGAGGTTTTTCTCCTCAATCCTCTGGAAGTTGGCATCAAGCGTTTCTTTTTGCAGAATCTGAAAGAGGAAGCCAATATCAAAGAGATATGTTATGCATTTGACCACAATTATCTGAACTGTGTAAAGATGTTGTTTTTCCGCGACCTGTATATATTCCTGTGGAGTCTGCTCCTGGTGATTCCGGGAATTATTAAGGCATATGAATACCGGATGATTCCATATATTGTGGGAGAGAATCCTGGTATCAGCAAAGAGGAAGCTTTTGCTATAAGCAGTTCTATGATGCAGGGCAACAAATGGAAAGCCTTTGTGCTGGACTTATCGTTCCTGGGATGGTATATTTTAAATGGACTGACACTCGGAATACTGGGAATCTTCTATTTGAAACCTTATGTAAACCAAACGGATGCTGCGCTTTACCAGAGGTTAAAGGGACTGCAAATTTGATTTACGGAGGAAAAGGAGAAATAAGATTATGGCGTATACAATTCTTGTTGCGGACGATGAGATGGAAATTCGTGAATTACTCCGCTTGTATCTGGAAAAGGATGGCTATCAGGTATTGGAAGCGGCAGACGGCCGGTCTGCCCTTTCCCTGCTTGAGACAGAAGAGATTGACATGGCACTTTTGGACATCATGATGCCGGAGGTGGACGGTTACCATGTATTGAAAAAACTGCGTGAAAACAATAATATGCCGGTGATGATACTGTCAGCCAAAAATCAGGATGCCGATAAGATTCTCGGTTTGGATTTGGGGGCAGATGATTATCTGGCGAAACCGTTTAATCCTATGGAGGCGGTAGCGCGTATCAATTCTAATATCCGCAGATTCTATTCGCTTGGTGCAGAGGGAAGAAAAGTCAGGCAGCTTGAGGTGAAAGATTTAAGACTGGATACGGAAGAATGCGTGGTATATCGGAACGGCCAGTCTATTGATTTAACCTCTGTAGAATATAAAATGCTGCGGATGTTTATGGAATACCCGGGCAAGGTATTTACAAAGCAGCAGTTATATGAGAATGTCTGGGGAGAGGAATATGCGATTGCGGACAATAATATCATGGTAAGCATCAGCCGTCTGCGCGCCAAGCTGTCCGAAAATGGAAGCGCTTATATTAAGACAATCCGCGGGCTTGGTTACCGTATGGAGAAAGAGTAGGCATGAATAATTCAGAGTGGAAAAAATTTTTAATCAAGCGGTTCCTTTTTATCTTGATATTGGTTGGAATCAGTGAGAATCTGTTGGACAGGTTCTATGAGGGAATCGTTTTTCCATGGCTGTCGGACAGTTTGCATATTGAGTTTTTTGCGGCTGGCATGGAGAATGGCGTGAGTATTGATGTGTTGTGTCGCGGCGTGCTGTATCTTGCTGTTATGGGAATCTGCAATGGTCTTCCCGATGTGATAGGATTTGCTTTGCGTACGTTTAGTGAGGAATTGGCAGGAAGCGTCATGACGGGAAAAATCATCAGCCAGACACTGCAGATGAATCCGGTGCAGAAGAATCTTTTTATTCTGGGGATGATGGCGCTTGCGGTCTTTATTTTGTTAACAGTGCTGCTTCCTTATGTGTTGGCAGCTTTTGCTTTCGGACAGACGGTAAGCGTTCAGATAAAGAGATTGGAGGAACAGGAGCGGCAGCAGAAAGAGGAGTATGACAGGAGGCGCAACCTGCTTTTGTCAGATATGGCACATGATTTAAAAACACCGATGACTACTGTGGCGGGTTACGCGAAAGCATTGTTGGATAATGAACTGCATGAGGGGGCGGGAATGGACATTTCCGAGAGTAAACGGCAGGAATATTTAGAGACTATATACAATAAATCTATGCAGATGGGAGAACTGTTAAATTTCCTTTTTGATTATGTGAAATTAGACAGTGAGGGATTTCAGCTATCCAGGACCAGCACAGATTTGCTTGAATTGCTTCGCGGCTGCGTGGCAGGTATGTACATGGACTTTGAAGAGAAAGGGATGGAAATATTACCTGATATTCCGGAAAAAGCATTTTTTATGGAAGTTGATACAGTGCAATTCCGGCGTGTCATCAATAATCTTCTCAGCAATGCGCTCCGGCATAATCAGCCTGGGACAAAAGTATGGGTGATGGCGGAGGCGGAGGATGACGAGATAATTATCCGGGTATGCGACAACGGACAAAACATTCCGCAGGAGCTTACCCGCTATATATTTGAACCGTTTGTACTGGGGGATGAATCAAGGAACAGTAAGGGGGGCAGTGGTTTGGGCTTAAGCATTGCATGGAAAGTAGTTTCCATGCACGGCGGAAGCCTCATGTTAGAACAGGGGGAATGGGAGGAGTATACAAAAGCATTTGTAATCCGTCTTTCGGCGGTATGAGGAATGAGGGAAAGCTATGGCACACTATGCGGTCGGCAGCTTAATCCGTGAAGCCAGGGAACGGCAGAAATACTCCCAGGAAGAACTGTGTTACGGAATCTGTACACCTTCAACCTTATCGAGGATTGAAAATGGGGTACAGGCGCCGGGAAAGAAAATATTGGAGTCTCTGATGCAGAGACTTGGAATAGTGGACAGGATTTATAACAGCTATCTCAGTCAGGAGGAGATGGAACGTTACGAGACAGAAGAGAAGCTGACCCGCTGTCTGGCGAGGAAAGAATATGAGAAGGCAGAAAAATTTGTGAAGATATTGGAAGAAAAGCTGCAGAAATCTTCCAGAAAAAAGTACAGCATTAAACTGGAAGAGCAGTATGTCTGTTTTGCTAAAACCTTAATATGCAAAAATCGCGGAGAGAGGTCAGCGCGTATACTGGAGCGGCTTTTAGAAGCAATACGCATGACGATTCCCGATTTTGACGGCGTGCATATCAGGGCAAGGCTTCTGACTTTTCATGAAATCAGCATCCTTAATAATATTGGCTGCGCTTACCATGCTATGGGAAATATATGGCCAGCTATGCAGTTATTATTCGGGTTGAAAGAATATATTGAGGAACATGCCGTTGATGGACAGGAACTGTCTGTAAAATATTTAATGATTCTGCAGAATCTGTCATCCTGGATGGGTCAGGAGGGATATTATAAAGAAGCCCTGGAACTCTGCCAGACAGGGATTGATTTCTGCATCGAATATGGGAAACTGCATACGTTTCCCATGTTATTGTGCAACAAAGCCTGTGCTTTGGCAGAGTTGGGGCGGTTTGACGTGTCGAAAGAAAGTTTTTATCAGAGTATTGCCCTTTTCGAGGCAATGAATCAGCACGAGCGCGCTGAACAGGTAAGAAAATATGCCGAAAGTCGTTACGGCATAAGTTGATGCCAGTATGATGAAAATCGTTACGGCATAAGTTGATGTAATTGTGCTAGCTTAAAATGTTTCTTCTACATCGCCCAGGAAGAATCCTGTTGCGTTCTTTGTTTTTTTCATTGCAGAACACCTCCCCTCTATGTCAAGATTATAGAAGGGAGGCATTCAATTTTCCATGCGATTTGCAGTAAAGAATAATTTGCGCTATATCGTATGGCAATACAGATTTTGTACTGTTATAATAAGAGGGGGGCAGCCGCAACATTTGACGTCATGAAAATCATTACGGACTATAATAAATTGCTGTTTTCTAGTCAAGGTTGACCTGTCGTTTTACCAGAATCCGGCAGATGATATAAAATATAATATCCATCAAAAGATAGCTGATAATCATAGCCGGGAAGAGCGTCTGGAAACTATCTGCCATGATATATTGCGTCGAGAAATTCATTGGTTCATCCAAATATTTGTTCATCAGCAAGAGCTCTGGAATTACTACGGCCAGTGAGGTAAGAATCTGGATTACCATATATATGCCAAAATAAAAGCCAACGGTTGCTGCCAATTTGTTGCGCTCCATTCTCTGTCCCAAAAGTACACTCACATATCCCATCAGCACAGAAGAGAAAGAACAGACAAGTATCATGATGAACAGGCTAAATACAAACATCGGCAGTGTAAAGCCAAAAACATCTGCAAATGAGAAGGTATCCGGAGTCTGTCCCATGGAAAGAAAGAAATCGTCGATGAAAGACCCTGAGGATTCGCCGGACATTTCTTTGAATGCTTCATGGAACCCCAGGGAAGCTCCCAATGCTGTAGTTGATATAGTTGTAAGCAGGCTGTTTAGAAAAAACCAAAAATATCCCATGATAAGTTTGGAGTGGAATAGCTGCGTATGGGTAACCGGAAGCGTATGCATTAGATAACCCTCTGCCGTATACAGATTTTTGTAAAAGCGTATATATAAATAGACCAAAGTGACGCAGGAGAAGGTTATGATAGCCAGTATATAGAGGACCAGCAAGGGGGCGGCAAGCAAAAAACCCATTTCCGAGTCAAAGATGCTGGTGTTCAGTATAAAGCAGCCGATAATCGTAATCAGGACGATGGCAAAATGGATAGGAAGCAGTAATTTTCGGGTGTCTTTCCATTCATATTTCAGTAGTTTCTTTAACATTTGAATACCTCCCGGAAAATAGTGTCAATTGATTTGCGGTCCTGTTCGCGCAGTTCATCCACAAGGGCGTGAGTGTGTAAAAGACCATCTTTAATAAAAATCACCCCATCCAATATGTTCTCAATGTCTGAAATTAAATGGGTGGAAATGAGGATGGAGGAGTCTTCATCATAGTTTGAGAGAATCGTATCCAGGATATAATCTCTGGCAGCAGGATCTACGCCTGCTAAGGGTTCATCCAGAATATACAGGCTGGCATGACGGCTCATCACTAAGATAAGCTGTACTTTTTCCTGTGCACCTTTAGACAGCGTTTTAAGTTTCTGGCATGGATTAATCTGCAGTTTTGCCATCATGTCGTAGGCGCGCAGAGAATCAAAGTCTTCGTAAAAGTCCGCAAAGAAATCAATTATTTCCCGCACCTTCAGGTTGCCGTTTAAATAGGAGTGGTCAGGCAGATAGGAGATAAGATTTTTGCTGGCCGGACCTATGGGCTCCTCCTTGACATACACGCTGCCGGCAGTGGGGCAAAGCAGCCCTGTTATCAGTTTAATCAATGTGGTCTTGCCGCTGCCGTTGGGACCTAAGAGCCCGATGATATGTCCGCCGTCAATCTGCAGGCTGATGTCGTTAAGCGCGGTATGTTTTCCATATTTTTTGGTAAGATTTTTACATTCTAACAGTGTCATGGTCGTCTCCTTCGATAATTTTAGAAATAAAGGGAATTACTTCTTCTTCCGGTATGCCGAGTCTGAACATTTTATCTAAAAATTGTGTCACAATATCTTTGGCTAATGTTGATTTTAATTCCGCAATCATGGCTGTATCCTCCGTAATATATCTTCCGCTGGTTCTCTGAGAATAGACTAGTCCGGTCCGCTCCAGTTCTGAGAGAGCTTTTTGCATTGTGTTCGGATTAACCGAGGCTTCCTGGGCGAGTTCACGGACAGAAGGCAGCTTATCTCCCGGGGCGTATTGACCGGAAATGATATCCATCTGGATTTTTTCAATGATTTGGATAAAGATAGGTCGGTCAGAATCCAAATTCCACGGCATTTAATCACCTCGCTTCCATATCATGGACTTGTGTATTATTGTACTATATAAATAACACAATAGCTTCTTTTGGGGGAAATGTCAAGTATATTTTTTCGCATTTTCTTAATGATTTCGTAACATTATGAAAAACCTCTTGTAATAAACGAAAAATTTCGTTACAATAAGAGCAGATTCGTGAATAAGGCTTTTCTCATCCGCCAATAGATAGAAAGGTGGGAAAAGTTTGAAGTTTAAATGGAAAATCATATTCATTCTGATGTTCATTATGCTTGCAGCAGGATGTGGCGGGCAGGATCAGGAAGATGGTCTGCTGCTGTCTGAGACAGAAGAAATATTACAGGAGGAAGATGGCGGAAAGGAGCAGCAGAAAGAGGCTGATATGGCTGATACAGACGTACCGGAACATGGTTCTGGCAAAGATACGGCTTCCGTTGAGGATTTACAGCCGTTAATTTATGTACAGGTGTCAGGTGCAGTCATGCATCCTGGAGTCTATGCCCTGCCGGAGGGCAGCAGAGTATTTCAGGCAGTGGAACTTGCCGGAGGATTGACGGAGAAAGCAGAGCCCAGGTCTGTGAATCAGGCACAGCCTGTGAAGGATGGGGAGATGATTTGGGTGATGACAGCCGGGGAGTTTGCTTCTCAGGAGAATGTGTTGGGAAATCCATCTGCGGATATGGGAGATAAGGACGATGGAAAGGTGAATCTCAACACGGCCACCAAGGAAGAGTTAATGGAACTTCCGGGAATCGGCGCGGCAAAAGCGGCGGGTATTATAGCCTGGCGCGAGATGAACGGCAGTTTTGCACAGATTGAAGATTTGATGAAAATAGAAGGGATTAAAGAAGGCGTGTTTTCAAAAATAGAAGATTACGTCAAAGTTCAATGAGGTGAAAGAATGGCAAAAAAGGTTCTTGTAGTCGATGATGAAAAATTGATAGTGAAAGGAATCCGTTTCAGCCTGGAGCAGGACGGAATGGAGGTGGACTGCGCTTATGACGGCGAGGAAGCCCTCAGGCTTGCAACAGAGAATACTTATGACATGATACTTTTGGACATCATGCTGCCTAAGATGGATGGGTTTGAGGTGTGCCAGCAGATTCGGGAATTTTCCACAGTACCGGTTGTCATGCTGACAGCCAAAGGGGATGATATGGATAAGATTCTAGGTCTGGAATACGGCGCAGATGACTATATTACAAAGCCGTTTAACATTCTGGAGGTAAAGGCGCGGATTAAGGCGATAATGAGAAGGACTTCCCCGAAACCGAAGAAGGAGGAGAACCTCAAAATCGTAGAGAACGGAGATTTGCGTCTCGACTGTGAGAGCCGCCGCCTGTTTATTTTGGGAAATGAAATCAATGTTACGGCAAGGGAATTTGATTTGCTGGCAATTCTGGTTTTGAATCCCAACAAAGTATATAGCAGGGAGAAACTTTTAAATTTGGTATGGGGCTCTGAATATCCGGGGGATGTCCGTACCGTGGATGTGCATGTAAGGCGTCTGAGGGAGAAGATTGAGGAGAAACCCAGCGATCCCAAATATGTGCATACCAAGTGGGGCGTAGGCTATTATTACCATGGCTAGCCGCCACATACCAGCGGAGAAAAAGATGAAGAAGTTAAAGTTTATCCACAGCCTGAAATTCAGGCTGTTCTTGATTATTGTAATGATTGGGATTCTTCCCAATATTGCGTTGCGTTTTGGAATTCTTGCCACCTATGAGAATCGTGCTGTTTCTAACCGCAGCATTGATGTTTTAAGTCAGACGAAGATTTTGGCGAACCAGGTGGTTACCTATAATTATATGGCAGATTTGTCTATGGAAATTATCAATGCCCAGTTAGATCAGATTTCCAATATCTATGATGGCAGGATTATGGTAATCAATAGGCATTTTCAAATTGTTAAAGACACATACGGCATTGATACTGGCAAGACTATCATCTCCGGGGAAGTGGTAAAGAGTTTTCAGGGAGAGGAAATCAGCAAGTATGATCCGGACAGCCGTTATATTGAACTGGCTGTTCCCCTGAAAAATACGGATACCAAGGAATCTTTGGGCGTTATGCTGGTGAGCGTGTCTACGGACAGTATCATGATGAATTACGATTATCTGAAGAAGAATGTGCAGATAATCGAGATGGTAAATGCGGTCATAATTTTGGCTGTTGCATTTTTCTGGGCGCGCCGCCTGGTGCTGCCTTTTAAGAAGATGACGAAATCTTTAGAGGAAATTCAGGCGGAGAATGAAGAAGATGAACTGATGATTTCTGACTATACGGAGACGGAAGCAATATCAGATGCTTTTAATGAAATGCTGGGCCGAATGCGGGGGATAGATAATTCGAGGCAGGAGTTTGTGTCAAATGTGTCTCACGAACTAAAAACGCCTCTGACCTCCATGAAAGTGCTTGCGGATTCCCTGTTAGGGCAGGAGGATGTGCCGGTAGAACTGTATAAGGAATTTATGAGCGATATTGCAGAGGAGATTGAGCGGGAAAATAAGATTATCAATGATTTGCTGTCTCTGGTAAAAATGGATAAAGCAGCAGGGGAATTGAACATTTCTGTTGTGAATATCAATGAGTTATTAGAGATGATTCTGAAGCGCCTGCGCCCCATTGCAGAGAAGCAAAATATTGAACTTGTATTAGAGAGTTTCCGTCCTGTCAGCGCTGAGGTAGACGAGGTGAAGCTGTCGCTGGCATTGAATAACCTGGTGGAGAACGCCATCAAGTATAACAAGAAGGATGGCTGGGTACATGTGTCTTTAAATGCTGACCATAAATATTTCTTTGTGCGTGTGGAAGATTCCGGGGTTGGAATTCCAGAAGAATATTTAGAGCATATTTACGAAAGATTTTTCCGGGTGGACAAATCCCATTCCAGGGAGATTGGCGGAACAGGATTGGGTCTTGCAATCACAAGGAATGCCGTACTCAAGCATCGCGGCGCTATTAAAGCGCATAGTAAAGAGGGTGAGGGAACGGTTTTCACAGTCCGCATACCGCTGAATTACATTGGAGGTACTACATGAAACTAGTAAAACATACACGGCTCCTGGTAAGCATATCATTGCTTGCGGTTTTGCTTGCAGGCTGTGAGAGCGCTAGGGAGGAAGTTTCAGACTATTATATTTACTATATAAATGCAGATAAGACGAAGACAGTTGCTGAAGGCTATGAACCGCAGGAACAGGAAACGCAAAACATGATAAAGGAATTTTTAGAGAGACTGTGCTGGGAAGAAGATGGAGATTATTTAGATTATCACCGACCGATTCCCAAACAGGTAAGGCTGGATTCCTGGAGGTTGGAGGATGGTCAGCTGTATCTCTATTTCAACAGCGCTTATCTTGAGATGGACAATATTGAGGAGGTTCTTTGCCGGGCCGCAGTTGTCAGGACATTGACGCAGATAAAAGGCGTGGATTGTATCTCGTTTTATGTAGGTGATTCGCCGTTGGTAGATGATGAGGGAAAGCTGGTCGGTCTGATGACAGAAGAGAGTTTTATTGAAAACCCAGGGGAACAGATTAATACCATCCAGACAGCGAACATTACTCTGTATTTTTCCAATCCCGAAGGAACGGCGCTTTTACAGGAGGTGCAGGAGATTCATTACAGCAGCAATATTTCACTGGAGAAACTTGTGATGGAGCAGCTGTTGAAAGGCCCTCAGGGAGACGATGGGCGTTCAGCAATTCCAGATGGCACGAAATTGGTAAATGTGTCGGTGGTGGACGGCGTGTGTTTCGTGAATCTTGATGAGGGATTTCTCAATCAGAATTATGAGATTGCAGAACCTGTGGTTATCTATTCCATTGTAAATTCCCTGACAGAACTGACCAGTGTCAATAAGGTGCAGATATCAGTAAACGGGGACAGCAATCGTCGTTATCGGCAGAAATTAGAATTAAACACCATGTTTGAGCGGAATCTGGATTATATGGATGAGACCGCACAGACCCAGGAGAAGCAGATAAAAGAGGGCAAAGAGCAGGTGGTAGACACCGCAGGAGGGGTTGAGTGATTAGACGGACCATATGTTGTCTGTGTGTGTCTCTGATACTGGGTATGTTGTACGGCAGAAGCCAGCAGTGGTGGTTTGTAATGATGCTCTTTTGTCTGCTGGCGGCTGTGGCGGCGGCTGTGGTTCGTCTGAGGGAACATGCTTGGTGTACAGCCTGTGTAAGAGTGTTTTTCTGTATTGTTTTGTTTGTTGGCGGAAGCGCCCGTGTGCAGTCACAGCAAAATGTGAGAGAGCGATGGGAGAAAGAGCTTTCAGTTGGCGATACCATCGTTGTGCAGGGCAGGGTTCTTCGCAGGCAACAGTCCTCTTTGCAGGGCAGGGCGTCAGGGGACACAGAACAGTCTGCGCAGGACGAAGCAGTACAGGGTACAGAGACGCAAAATGTACAGGTTATTTATTATCTTACAGACACCCAGGTCTATCTGGGTGGCAAAGCTTATCCCGCTTTTGGGATTCTTATGTATAGTCAGGATGTTCGGTATCAGCCGGGCAATATTCTTAAAGTTACCGGCAAATATACGCCGTTTCAGATATCCCGTAATGAAGGGAATTTCAACGAAAAACAATATCAACAGAGCAGAAAATGGGATTTTAGGGTCTATGCGGATTCACAAATACAGATTTCCGGCAGTATAGACAGGTATGCTGTTGCTTTGGAAGCAATAAGGGTGAGAATGCAGGAGGTGTTTGCAGCCTCTATGAATGCGCAGGATGCCGGGGTGATGGCAGACATGGCATTAGGGGTAAAGACGTTGCTTTTGGCAGATATCAAGGACTTATACCGGTCTGCCGGAATTTCCCATATCCTTGCCATTTCCGGTCTGCATGTCTCGCTTTTAGGTATGGGCGTGTTCTCTTGTTTGCAGAAAATTGGCTGTCCCCGTAAATGGAATGCACTGCTGTCAGCATTTGTTATCTATAGTTTTGGTATTTTTTCTGGTATGGAGGTTTCCACTGTACGCGCCATAGGTATGTTTGCCTTAATGATGGCGGCGCAGGTAGTGGGTTATACTTACGATTCTCTTACGGCGCTTTCAATTTGCGCGATGGCACAGTTATGGGAAAATCCCTTTTTGTTGGATTATGCCGGGTTTCTTTTCTCTTATGGGGCGGTGCTGGGAGTGTCTGTAATTTGGACAGTTATTCGCGGAGCAAAGAAGGGGCAGGAAAAAGAAGAAGATGTGCAGAAGAACCCAAGGTTCTTTATATTACATAAAATGGCAGATAAATGGATGGACGTCTTGTCTGTCAGTATTTGTATCCAGCTTGCCACTTTGCCTTTGTCATTATATTTTTACTGTGAAATCCCAACCTACAGTATTCTGGCCAATGTCTGTATCCTGCCCTTTATGGGTTGGCTGCTGTCATTGGGAATTCTTGGCGGTTTGTTAGGAACGCTGGAGCCGTTTCTGGGGACAGTATTTTTAGAACCGGCCGGTTGGCTGCTGTCATTGAATGAACATATCTGCCGCGTAATTTTGCGTTTGCCGGGCGCAGTGTTTATAACTGGAAAACCGTCTTTGCAATTTATAGCCTTTTACTATATAGTTCTGTGTGTCTGTTTGTACCTTATCTGGTGCAGCAGTCAGAGACGATATCTCATAGGTATTTTCGCTGCGCTTTTTTGTCTTCTTTTTGTCCGTGGGAAATCCCGGTTTGAGATTGACGTGCTCGATGTGGGACAGGGAGATGGGATTTTTATTCAGAATGATAATGGGGAGCATTTCTTTGTCGATGGCGGCAGCAGCAATGTGAAAGATATAGGGGAGTACCGGATTCTGCCTTTTCTAAAATCCAGGGGAATACGCTCGCTCAGAGGCTGGATTGTCAGCCATGGAGACGCAGACCATATCAGCGGCTTGCTGGAAGTCCTGCGTCAGGGATATCCGGTGGAATATTTGATTCTGGCAGAATATATGGTGCGCGACACAGTCCTGGAATCATTACTGCAGGAAGCAGAACAGGCAGGCTGCAAGGTTTTTTATGTATCGCCGGACATGGAATTTGGCTCCGGGGAATTATCTTTTACGGTGCTTGCACCAGGGAAGAAAACAGACGGCGCAGACCGGAATGCAGCTTCGCTGTCATTGTTGGTGGAATACCGCACGTTCAGCGGCATTTTTACCGGGGATATTGGCAGTGAGCAGGAAAAAGCTCTTCTGGAAAACAACTGTTTAGAACGGTATGGCATAAAAAATGTGGATTTTTATAAGGCGGCGCATCATGGCTCTAACCATTCTAACAGCCAGGAATTTGTAGAAGAACTGTCCCCTAAGATGACGGTTATTTCCTGCGCCAAGAAGAATTCTTATGGACACCCTGGCGAAGCTGCGGTAGGACGGCTTCGCTCTGTGGGAAGCCAGGTGTTTTTCACGATGGAACAAGGGCAGATTCGTATACAACCGGAGGGGACGGATGTGCGGGTATGGACATATCTGCCTTGAACTGTTACAATTAATGGCAGGTAAAAGAAGATTGTCAAAACATATGAAGGGCATTGAAACATGAAAGGCATAAATGAAGACATCAAGTTAAAAACATTCCAGCCTGCATATCTTTTATACGGCGAAGAATCTTATTTGAAAAAGCAGTATGCGCAGAAGCTAAGGAATGCGTTGTCTCGGCCGGATGATACGATGAATGTGTCATTTTATGAGGGGAAAAATATCAATCCAGGGCAGATTATAGACTTGGCGGAGACGCTTCCTTTTTTGGCAGAGCGCAGACTGATTATGCTGGAGAACAGTGGAGTTTTTAAAAGCGCTTGTGAGCAGCTGGCTGATTATATGAAACATATTACGGACACAACCTGCTTTGTGTTTGTGGAAGAGGAAGTTGATAAGAGGAGCAGGATGTACAAGGCGGTCAAGAATGCGGGAAGAGTGGTGGAATTTCCGCGTCAGACGAAAGAAGTGCTGACACGCTGGATTTTATCGAAACTGGGGCGCGAGCAGAAAAAGATTACGAAACCGGTGTTAGAATTGTTCCTGGAGAAGACCGGGGATGATATGGAATATATTGACAAAGAGTTGGAAAAACTGTTCTGTTATACGTTGGGGCGGGAGGTGATTTCAGCGGAGGATGTGGAGGCCGTCTGTGTGGTGCAGACAACCAGGAAGATATTTGAGATGGTGGATATGATTGCCGGAAAGCAGCAGAAACAGGCGCTGGAGCTATATTATGATTTGCTTGCCCTGAAAGAGCCGCCCATGCGCATTTTATTTTTGATTGCCAGACAATTCCAGATTCTATGGCAGGTCAAAGATTTAAAACGGCAGGGGTATGACGGCAAGTTTATTGCTTCCAAGGCGAAAATTCCGGAATTTGCTGTGCGCAAAAATCTAGCTCAGGCCGGCCGGTTTAAGTTGGAGCAGCTTGGGCAGGCAGTTGCAGACTGCGTGCAGGCGGAGGAAGACGTAAAGACAGGGGTAATCAATGACAGGATGGCGGTGGAACTTTTGATTGTCAGGTATAGTCAAAAGTAACTGTTTTCCGATAGACAATTTAATTAGTTTTGTGATAAAATAAGAATCGAATAGGGAATTTTTTTCTTGTTCTGACAGATTAAGGACTTGGAGGAACAGCATGGCAGCTATAGAACAGAGTAAAATCAGGAACTTTTGTATTATTGCGCATATAGATCATGGCAAATCTACCCTCGCGGACCGCATCATTGAAAAAACCGGGCTTTTGACAAGCCGGGAGATGCAGGCGCAGGTTTTGGACAATATGGATTTGGAACGGGAGCGCGGCATTACAATTAAGGCGCAGACAGTCCGTATTGTATATAAAGCTAAGGATGGGGAGGAGTATATCTTTAACCTCATTGATACGCCGGGACATGTGGATTTTAATTATGAGGTGTCACGTAGTCTTGCGGCATGTGACGGCGCTATTTTGGTGGTGGATGCAGCACAGGGAATTGAGGCACAGACTTTGGCAAACGTCTATCTGGCGTTGGACCATGATTTGGACGTGCTTCCGGTTATCAATAAAATAGACCTTCCCAGTGCAGATCCGGAGCGGGTGATTGAAGAGATTGAAGACGTCATTGGGTTGGAGGCTCAGGAAGCGCCGCAGATTTCAGCAAAGACAGGGTTGAATGTTGAGGATGTGTTAGAGCAGATTGTAGCGAAGATTCCGGCGCCCGGCGGTAATCCCGACAGCCCCATGCAGGCGTTGATTTTTGATTCTTTATATGATTCCTACAAAGGAGTGATTGTTTTTTGCAGGATGAAAGAGGGGACTGTCCGGGTCGGAACAACTATCCAGATGATGGCAACCGGGGCGACCGCGGATGTAGTGGAAGTAGGATATTTTGGGGCAGGTCAGTTTATTCCCTGTGAGGAATTAAGCGCCGGCATGGTTGGCTATATTACTGCCAGTCTCAAGAATGTACGCGATACACAAGTGGGTGATACGGTAACGGATGCAGCGAATCCCTGTAAAGAACCGCTTCCGGGATATAAAAAAGTGACCCCTATGGTGTATTGTGGTATGTATCCGGCGGACGGTGCGAAATACCCTGATTTGCGGGATGCTTTAGAGAAACTACAGCTCAACGATGCTTCTCTGCAGTTTGAGGCGGAGACTTCCGTGGCGTTAGGTTTTGGATTTCGCTGTGGATTTTTGGGACTGCTGCATTTAGAGATTATTCAGGAACGTTTAGAGCGGGAGTACAATTTGGACCTCGTAACTACTGCGCCGGGAGTTATCTATAAAGTGCATAAGACGAATGGGGAAGTGATTGAACTGACCAATCCCTCGAATCTGCCGGATCCGGCAGAGATTGAATACATGGAGGAACCGATGGTGAGCGCGGAGATTATGGTTACCAGCGACTATATCGGCGCGATTATGGATTTATGTCAGGAACGCCGCGGAATCTATATCAGTATGGAATATATGGAAGAGACGCGGGCGTTGATTAAATATGATTTACCGTTAAATGAAATAATTTACGATTTCTTCGATGCGCTCAAATCGCGTTCCCGGGGATATGCTTCGTTTGATTATGAGATGAAAGGCTACGCCCGCTCTGAGCTTGTTAAGCTGGATATCCTTATCAACAAGGAGGAAGTGGACGCTTTATCCTTTATCGTTCACAGTGGTACGGCATATGAGCGAGGGCGGAAGATGTGTGAGAAGCTGAAAGGGGAGATTCCGCGTCACCTGTTTGAAATCCCTATCCAGGCGGCAATTGGCAGTAAGGTTATTGCCAGAGAGACTGTAAAGGCGATGCGCAAGGATGTGCTGGCGAAATGTTACGGAGGCGATATCAGCAGAAAGCGCAAATTATTGGAGAAACAAAAAGAAGGCAAGAAACGTATGCGCCAGATAGGCAATGTGGAGATTCCGCAGAAAGCGTTTATGAGTGTTTTGAAACTGGATGACAATTAAACGTTAGATAGCATGAGCGTTTCAACTGCCATGCCTGCTGTTTATTGCGGGGCAGTTGGTTATGGAGGCTGGATAGTAAGCAATGGTGCAAAAACAAGCGTTGGAACTGTATCTTCATATTCCTTTTTGTGTAAGGAAATGCCGATATTGTGATTTTTTGTCCATGTCTGCGCAAGAGGATGTGCGCAGAAAATATGTGGACAGGCTGCTCGAAGAAATAATGGTTCAGAGCCGGCAGTGTAAACGCTATCAGGTAGTTTCCGTGTTTGTAGGAGGAGGAACTCCTTCATTGCTTGCCGGTGTGCAGGTCTGGGAAATTATGGAGGCGGTACGCAGCCATTTTTGCCTGAAAGAGGATGCGGAGATTACATTGGAATGCAATCCTGGGACATTGACGGCAGAAAAGCTGTCTTTTTATCAAGCGGCAGGCATTAACCGCCTGAGCCTTGGCTTGCAGTCGGCAGATAATCGGGAACTTAGGGAACTGGGAAGGATCCATACGTTTGAGGATTTTTTAGAGAGTTTTGATTTAGCCAGGAAAAAAGGATTTCATAACATCAATATAGATTTGATTTCCTCGCTGCCTGGGCAGTTGCCGCAGCGCTGGGCATCTACATTGAAGAAGGTATCGGGGCTTTTGCCGGAACATATTTCTGCATATAGCCTGATAGTGGAGGAAGGTACGCCTTTTTATGAATTGTATGGAGACGATGAACAGCGCAGACAGCGGGGGGAAGAACCGCGTTTTCTGCCAAGTGAAGAGGCAGAGCGGGAAATGTATAATATGACCAGGGAGATTTTAGCAGCCCGGGGATATCGAAGATATGAGATTTCCAATTATGCGTTGCCGCACAGGGAATGCAGACATAATATCGGTTATTGGAGGTTGGTTCCTTATCTGGGGCTGGGACTGGGAAGTTCATCCTTCATAGAAAATGTCAGGTATTCCAATACGGGAAATCTTAGCGCTTATCTGGGAGGAGAATTTCGCCGGCTGACAGAAATCCTTGAATATGCAGACCAGCAATGTGAGGATGGGCATAAATGTGCCGCGGGGAAGAATCAGGAATTGCTTCATCAGCAGGAACAGACAATGTATTATTTGCATAAACGGCAGCAAATGGAAGAGTTTATGTTTCTGGGAATGCGGATGATGGAAGGGGTATCCCGTGATAAGTTTCGCGATAAATTCGGCATAGCATTAGAGGGCATATATGGAAGTGTGTTGAATAAATTGCAGCAGCAGGGTTTAATAGAACAATGGGAGGGAATGGTCAGACTTACGGAAGAAGGAATTGCTGTGAGCAACTATGTCTTTTCACAATTTCTTGATGATTCATACAGCAGGTAGCTGCTGGTATCTTATCTTGTGTATTATTTATAGCGGACGACGAATTATTTTGTCGTTAAGCTTAAATTATTAAAGCTAATATATGAAGTGAGAATTTTAGCAGGAAGGAGGGTGTTACAAAAAGGAAGGGAAGACGGAGCAATCGTGACGGCATATTGTTTCCGCAGATAATTGTGGAACAGTAAGAAAAGAGCAGGAAATCCTGTAAGGGAAAGGAGAAAGAAGAGAAATGAAGTTTAAGAGAGCAGTGAGTAAACTGCTTGCCTGTACAATGGTGGTGACCATGGTATTTATCGGTAACATATCCAATGCAAGTGCAGCGGGCGAGGATAATGGGAAGTATCGGGACATTCAGATGAGCGCCGAGGGCGACCGCGATCCATTTGCCGAGATTACATCAGGTTGTTACAAGACGAGCCTTACACTTGAGCCTACGAAAACGGCAACTGTTTTCCAGCTTCCAAGCAGCCTAAAGCTGAATGAGGATGTAACTATCAAATATAATTCCAGCGATACGAGTATTGCAACGGTCAGTGCAGACGGAGTGGTAACCGCGCAGAAGAAAGTTGGTTATGCGCGCATCACCACAACTGTAAAAGCCGTTGATGACGGATTTGAAATGGAATACCAGACATTGGTAAAGGTTAATCATGATATTTCCAAGGTGAATGTATCTGCCAATGTGACAAGCCTGGCGAAAGGGGGGAAGGCAGCCATCGCCGTTACTCCCACAGCAGTTATGAGCAGCGCTGGATATACGGTTAATTATACAGCAAGCGGTGCGGTAAGCGTACAAGGCAATATGGTAACGGCGAAGAAATCAGGAAAAGGAACAGTAGCCGTGAAAATTTCCTCCGCTGGAAAGAGTATTATCAAGAGAATTAATTTCAATGTCGGCGAGATTAGCGGTAAGAGCAGCGTGAAAGTAAAAAAATCCATTACCCTTAAGGTAAAAGGATTTACAGGAAAAGTGAGCTGGTCCTTAGACAAGAAAGGCAAGAAGCTGGCAAAGATTTCCAAGAGCGGTAAACTGACGGTCAAGAAGAAAATAGGAACTGTTAAAGTAACCGCAAAGGTTAAAGTTGGAAACAAGACTGTGACGTTGACTAAGAGTGTGAAAATCAAGAAGTAGGAGAGAATCAGCAGGAGGTAAATATGAAGAGAAAGATATTTAATCTATTGTCTGCGGTAGCACTCACCGCCAGCCTTACGGTGGGCATATTGCCAGCAGAGGGGCTGAAGGTTCAGGCAGCAGGGGATATCAATGAAACAGTCCAAAGTGGACTGATAATCAAGGAATCAGAAATCAACAAACTTTTGACGGAAGATTTGGAACTTCCTACCACTGTGGATGGACTGGATGGAGCAGCTATTACATATACGGTACAGGGACAGCCGCCGGCAGGGAACCACGGTGCGGCTTCTGTGGATGGTAATATCTTAAAGGTGACAAGACCGTATGCCGGAGAGGGCAATTATAAGTTCAATCTGGTTGCCACGGTTGCGGCAGATGGCGCAACGGCTACGAAGACATTTCCCATGACTGTCCGCGAGGGGCTTTCCGGGGATTCCTATGCGGGGTATGTGTATGTATGTTTTTCCGAAGGGAAGGGAAAGAACAGCAAAGGGGAGGATTATGATGTGCAGCAGGTGCATTTTTTCCTCAGTGAGGACGGTCTGAACTGGACAGCATTGAATGGCTGCCAGCCGGCATTTCTTGCGGGAAGCGATTTTATGGAAGGTTATCTTGAAAAGTGCGGACAGACCAGCGTTAATTATCAGGTGCTGATTGAGGAGGACGAGATTAAAGAGACCGCTGTCGGCGATGCGTCCGTGTTATTCCCCTTTGAGGGGCGTGACCAGGGTATCCGCGACCCCTATCTGCTTCGGGGCAGTAAGGCCGATGGCAGTGATGCTAATAAGGTATGGCTTCTTGCTACCGATTTGAATCTGCATTCTGCAAATTATGGTCCGGCATCCAATATGGCGAACAATATCTGCGGAGACTGGTCTAAAACTGCTGTGGTAGGCACCGGAAGTACCCATCTCTTTGTGTGGGAGACGGAAGACTGGATACATTGGGAAAGGCGTTATATAGATGTGGGTTCTCAAATTGATGCAGGGATGGCATGGGCTCCGGAGGCAATCTACAATCCAGAAAAAGACAATTATCTTGTTTATTGGTCAGGCAAGGTGGATGCGGACAATATAACCAGAAATCGTCTGTACTGCTGCGAGACCAGTGACTTTAAGGAGTTCGGACCTACGAAGTTGTATGAGCAGGAGCCGTTTTACCTGGATTACAAAGATGGCGCGAATGAAAATGACGGTTATGGGAATATTGATACTTCCCAGTTGTGGGTAGCTGGGAAAGATAAGAATGGAAATGATACACCATATGGTACGTTATTCCGTGTGGTGAAAGATGAGACTTTGAGAAACAACGGGAAAGCTCTGTTGAATGTTCAGCTCATGAGTGCAGATTCCGTTCTGGATCCGGCTGTTGATTATGATGATACGGAGCCGGTAAGGATTACACCTTATGAATACAAGGGAATAACTTATGAGAGCAAGGATGACTTCGTAAGTTTGACAAACGATAAAAATAATCTTGGGAAAGCTGAAATTGTATATAACTGGTTTAAAAATGAATCTACAGGCAATCATTTTGAAAAGATACAGCAAAGCACACTGGATGGGCTGAAAGGTGAATATTATGAAGGAGCTACCATGTTCAAATTCATCGACCGTGATGAATGGTGTGTTATGATTGACCATTATGCAGGCAGTTCTAAACCTCGTTATGAGCCTTTTGTCACCACAGATTTGTCCAAGGAAAACAGCATCACTAAAATGGCTCAGGGAACTTATGGGCGTGAAGGCGGAGATGTAGGCTGTCATGGCGGTATGATTCCGATTACCGTTGATGAGTACAACACAATGGTGAAGTATTATAACGATAAGGACAAAATGGTTGACATGAATGAAGCGGCAGCCGGCAACTACCATGAGATTTCCCTTATCCAGTTGGATGCAAGGCCGATGAATGCGTTGGCAGAGAAGTTAGAGAATACAGCTAAAGGTTCCAATTACAGTGCCGGTACAAAAGCACAGATGGCAAACCTCGCTGCTGAGGCTAAGAAACTGGGACAGAAAACGGACCTTACGGATACTGCAGAGATGGACAAATTGACCGCACGTGCAGAGAAACTGATGGCAAACACACTGGTGGCAGTGCCCCAGATGTATGCAGACCATGTAGAACTGAGCGATACAGACTTGACGCTCTGTACGAAAGCAACCGAGGGTCTTCAGGCAAAAACAACCTTGCTTGCGGAAGTGGATGTGGACGATGCGCCTAAGGGGATTACCTGGGTCAGCAGCAATCCTAATGTCGCAACGGTAGCAAATGGCGTAGTTACAGCAAAGAAAGCCGGAACGGCAACTATCACGGCGACAGCTGTGGGTGGTGCAAAGGCAGTTTGTCAAGTTACAGTAAAGGGCGTGCCGAGCAAAATTACCATTAAAAAGAAATCTGTCGGCCTGAAAAAGAAGAAAAAGTATCAGATTAAGCCGAGCATCCCTAAGGGGACGGTTTGCTCTACATTTAAGTATAAGTCCAATAAACCGAAGATTGCTTCCGTCTCCAAGGAAGGTCTGGTAACGGCTAAGAAGAAAGGAACTGCCAAGATTACGATAACGGCAGGCAACAACAGTAAGGCAAAAGCAACGCTTACCGTGAAGGTGAAGTAATGGAAGGTTTAGTTTAATCTTATTCTTATTCTCATTCTGTTCGTTTACCCGTTGTCCGGAGCAGCGAGGGATTTTGCAAAAATTAGGAAAGGTGCAAACTTTTGCAGGCAACGGACCATAACAACAGAAAAAATACGAAAGGCAACCGCCGCTGTGGATTGCAGCCATATGCGGCGGTATGTTATTTCTGCTGATTATGAAAAATATGTGAGGAATACCACTATATAAAATTTAATTTTATAAACTTGAAAAAAAGACTTGCAATATGAACACAAAACGGATATAATATATAAGGATTTGTTAATAGTTAAGCCAAAGTGGCGCAGTTGGTAGCGCGTCGCATTCGTAATGCGTAGGTCGAGGGTTCGAGTCCCTTCTTTGGCTGTTTCGGGAGTGCCTTTTCACGGAGTGTGGGAAGGTGCTTTTTGCCATAAAGGAAACGATAAAAATGCAAGCACATTGTTCGTTACCTATACAAAACAGATAATAAGAACCATATGGAGGTTTACATGGAGGATAAAAAATCTGCTGTAAGTAATGAGGATTTGGAAATCGTAGAAATTGCTGAGTTTAAGCGGGGCAGTGTCCATAGAAAAATTGCCAAACATGAGCAGAGGGAAAGACAGAAGAGGCATAGATTTTATGGTATATTGGCATTGTATGCAATGGGATTTCTGGCAGTAATTCTGTTGGGAATTTTTATTTTTCATCTGCCGGCAGTACAGGTATGCGTTGTTTTGGCGCTGGAGTCAGTGATTGCTGCCTGTCTGTATGATGTGAAGAACTGGATTCAGATATTGGTGTTTGCCATTGGGATAGCCGCAGGTATCGTGTTTGGCAGGCTGTTTTTAATGCTGCTTGGCGCTGCGGTGTATCTGGGGGCAGTATTGGCTTTGTATTGTATGAAGAGGGTTCTTAGTGATTGAAGTAAGTGTTGCCCACATTCTCTGCTTTACTGTCAAAGTAATAATTTTTTGTTTTCTTGAAATTGTGTGGCATAATATTGCTGTCACCCACATAAAACAGTGGGTAAAGGAAACTGTGAGCAGAGAAGAAAGTGGGGACAGCCAATGGACATTAACAAAGAATTTATTTCAAAGGAAAACACCTATTCAGGTCAGAACAAACCGAAATATATTGTAATCCATGAAACTGATAATTTTGCAAAAGGAGCAGGGGCAAGAAAACACGCGCAAGCACAGGCGGCAGGACATTTAAGCATATCTGCCCATTATTATGTTGGTTCAGACGGCGTATATCAGGCGGCGGAACATGAAGATGGCACGTATTCTGTAGGTAAGAAATATGACAATCATCCGATACCAGATGCGACCAACCGGAATACAATTAACGTTGAAATTTGTGTAAATTCCGATGGGGATTATAAAAAAGCAAGGGAGAACGCTATTGAATTAACAAAATTTCTCATACAGTCTGCCGGAATTCCAGCAGACAGGGTTATCCGTCATTATGATGCAACTGGCAAATATTGTCCCAGAAATATGATGGATGATTCATCTTTATGGGATGATTTTAAGGCACAGATACAGAAAAATGACCCGCCCATCCAGCCAGGAACATTGCATGGGATAGTGATTACAGAACGCGACCCGCTAGTGATTAGGGAAACGCCGAATGGCAATAAAATTTCATCTATTCCCAAAGGGGCAGAGGCAGAAATTTTAGAACAGGGCAAGGAGTGGCATAAGGTTAGGTATGGAGGCGTCACAGGTTACAGTGCAGCGAAATATATCTCCGTTAATGGCGAAAAATATGTTGCGGAATGTACGGGGGATGGTGTACGTGTGCGGCGGACGCCGGATTTTGGGGATAACGTCATCCGTTTACTGAATAAGGGAAATCTTTTTGATGTGTTGGGAACGGTAGGGACATGGACTCATATCAGTGTGGAAGGGAAAGAGGGCTATATTTATTCTGATTATGTGAGAAGGGTTTAAGAGGAAATTGAGATACACAGGAGGAATGTATGAAAAAACAAGTTTATTTCTCTAGAGGTCAAGGGGATTTTCGGTCTGCGTTATTGTCTTTGGCTTGGAAAGTGGTTTTGGGGAAAGCGATTTGTGCGTTTTTTCTGGCAGGCTGCTCCGGTGAACGCAATCTATCGGAGAAAGATTCTGCAACGGGAAATGAAAAAACAGAGCACACTTCAAATGAGAAATATGAGAAAACAAACCAAGCATCAAGTGTAATAAATGATAGTATTGGAAAAGTGAGAGGTGAGAGAAAGCAAGCTAGCCATGCCCCGCAGGTCGCTGTGTTCCACGTTTAAAATTATTTCGTCCCTGATTGCCCTTGAGAAAGGAATCATTGAGCCAGAATATGCTGTCCGCATATGGAGTCGAGAAGAGTTTTGGAATGAAAACTGGAATAAGGACATTGGATTTGAAGAGGCTTTCCGCGTGTCCTGTGTCTGGTATTTCAGGCAAATTACAGATGAGATAGGGCAGAGTGTGATACAGGAAGAATTAGAGAAATTACAATATGGCAATTGTGATATTTCAGACTGGGAAGGGCGGCTGAATACCAATAATAATAACCGTGCTTTAACTGGTTTTTGGGCGGAATCATCCCTGAAAATTTCGCCCAAAGAACAGACGGAAGTGATGGAGCGTGGTTTTTGGAGATGAATCTGCTTATACAGAAGAAACAAGAAATAACCTGAAGAATGTTATGCTGCTGGAGGAACAGGAGGATTTTGATATACCTATATATGGCAAGACCGGGATGGGTAAATTAGAAGGCATTGTTGTGGATGCATGGCATACCGGGTTTGCAGAAAAAGCGGAGGGAAATATTTATTTTTGTATATATCTGGGAAGAACAGATGAGAAGGATGTTTCCAGTATCTTTAAAAAAGAACCATATAGAGCTGATGGATGTGAGAGGCATTTCTCCGTTTATCAGCTCTGTTTTTCTGTGTGTAAAATTTTGTATTGATTTTTTAGAAAAAGACAGTGAAATACATATGACTGAAACAATATTTTAAGTCATAAAAGGAGAGAAATGTATGGCAAGAGGTTTTACAGACAGGGAAAAGAAAATATTAAATGTAATCTTCAGGAAGCCTGTAAGAAAAGTTGGACACAGTATGGTTATAAGAAGACGAGTGTGGGTGAGCTTGGTAGGCAGGTAGGAATTTCAAAGGGAGCGTTTTGTCTTTTCTTTGAATCGAAAGAGGCGTTATTTTGCGAAGTATTATGTTCCGTACAGGAACAAATATGTACTGCGGCATTTGGAATAATTGAAAAACACAAAGATAAACACGGAGTTGCAGAAGCATTTATCGGAGGAATAGGAGAAAAAAGTGCAAGAGTCTGGTAATAGCTGCCAACAGATCTTCTCGGGTCTGCCATATTTGAAGTTCAGGGTTGAGGAGAATTTGGCAGATTTTAAACTTGATTTCAGGTCACAGAAATTTCACAGAATTTAGAGGCAGTTTTAAGTTTCGTTTAAAGTTTCCAGATTATACTAAGCGGGAATTACATAGTACGCGGTAACAAGAAAGGACGGATGAAACTTATGAACAAGAAATTTGCTGTGGTTTTGTTAGGTGCGGCTCTGGGAACTGCGCTTCTCATTGGCTGTGGGAAGTCAGGTAGAGAATCGGAAAAGAAAATGTCCCATGAATGGGAAGAGAAAGACACGGTGTACGGAGAAGTCAGCAAGGCAGCGGAAGATTTGATTACCATAAAGGTTGGAACAAGAAAGGAGATGGAGCGACCGAAAGAGGAGTCTTCACAGAAGGCAGCGGAAAGTAAGGTCGAAGAAAAACCTTCTATGTTGGAACTGACAGGAGAAGAGCAGGTGATTAAGCTTACTGAGGAAACGGTGCTGAAACGTCAGGCTATGAAAGGTTTACCTGGAAATGGAACTGCGCCGCAGAAGCCAGATGGCGAACAAGGCAAAGATAACGGAGAGCTGCCGCAGAAGCCAGATGGCGAGGCGCCGCAAGAACCAGGGGAGAGTCAGGAAAATAGCAGTGAAGATATTACGGTTTCAGATATTTCAGAGGGTGATATCGTCATGGTCACATTTACAGATGATAAAAAGGCAGCCCAAATTACAGTGCTATCTGTTCAGGAGGGCAGTGGATTAGAGGTGAATCCACCAGCTGGCGAACAGAACAGCGGGACAGGAACGGTCTAAGTGAGAGGAGAGAATAAAGATATGAAGAAAGCAGGAAAGTGGAACAGTTTATCGAGAAAGAAAAAAATTCTTTTGCTGACCGTTATGATTGCAGGGACTGGAATGACAGTTTGGGGAATTTATCTTCTGGAAGGGTTGCAGGGAAGACACACAGTTGCCCGGGAAGTGCCAATACAGGAAATACAGGCTGAAATGAGCACTGTCTCTGATACAATCGTGGGAACTGGAAATTTGCAATATGAAGAGGGTTCTTCTATTACTATTCCTTCCGGTGTCGTTGTGGATGAAATAAAGGTAGAGGAGAATGATTACGTTTCCAGAGGGGATGTGCTTGCTGTGGTTAATCAGGTCTCGGTGCGCAGAGCGATGGAGGATATTCAAGAAGAGCTGGATGAACTGGACGAGGAAATAGAAGACAGCAAAGATGAGGCAGACAGCCAGTCTGTAACATCTAAGACAGAGGGGGCTGTAAAGAAAATATATGTACAGCAGGGACAGGAAATTGCGGACTGTATGGTAGAGAATGGCGCGTTGCTGCTGTTGTCCATTGATGGCGGCGCTGCTGCGGAGGGAACAGAAGATGAGCTTGCCGTCACGGCAACGGTGGGAACGGTAGAAGAAATCTATGTGTCTGAGGGAGATAATGTGTATGAAGGGACTGCGCTCTTTAAAATTACAAATGCCGGGCAGAGTCTGACGTATCAGGAGTTGCTGGTCGAAAGGCAGGAGTTGGTGCAAAGCCTGCAGAGTCTTACAGCATTATCTAAAAGCGGCATTATCATGGCAGAGGCAGATGGGATGATAAAGACGGTGAATATCTCTGCGGATGGCAGTGCTAAGGAGACAGAGAGCGGGCAGGAATCTCAGGCTGCGGCCTCAGTAGCAGGAAATGCAGAAATTTTAAAGAATGCCGTTACAGTAGTGGGAAATGCACAGACTTCAGGAGCAATAGCTGTGTCAACAGGTAACGAACAGGACGAGACAGAAGGGGAGAAAAGTCTTGCCTTGGAAGTTGTGGAATCAGGTAAATCCAACCAGGGACTTCTTGTTATGGAGACGCCCAAGACAGGGAATGTGCCTCAGACCATGCTGTGTGCAGAGGATGGCAGCTATCAGGGACAGATTTTGTGGCAGCCGAATTGTGAGAAATTTGCAGCGGAGACATCATATCAGGCTTGTGTAACGTTGACAGCCGGGGAGGGGTATCTGTTTAATGATAAAAGTATCTCCCAGGTCAAGGCTGGGGTATTGTCTGGCGTGACAGTGGCAGAGGATGGGAAAGAACTGAGCTTTTGTCTCACCTACCCTTTTACGGCAGCAGAGAAAACAGATTCCTCCAAAGAAAATGAGGATAACGGAGAGAAAACGAATGAAAATAAGAACCAGACGGGAACTGAAAATGAAAGCTCAAAAGGAAAGACAGAAGATGATGAAAGCTTAGAAGCAGCTGCAGATGGGAATACCAAGGGCGGTTCCGCAGGGGCAGAAGACGGAGATATAAACGCCGGTTCAGGAGGAACGGCAGATGTAAATCAGAACAAAGCTGCAGAGGGAAATATTTCTGGAGGTGTAAATCAGAACAAAGCTGCAGAGGGAGATATTTCTGAAGAGCGAAATCAGAGTGTGAGCCTGACGGCGACCAGCGCTTCTTCCCAGAGCAGCAGTCAGGAAATCAGCCAAAGCAGCAGTACAGAAAGCACAGATTTCAGCGATGAAGTAATAGCGTTTACCATGTCCTCTTCAGATACCATGATTTTGGCGGTAAATGTAGATGAGTTGGATATCAATTCAGTGTCTGAGGGTCAGCAGGCAGAAATTAGCCTGGATGCCATGGACGATGAGACATTCACTGGAACAGTGACAAAGGTGGGAAGTTCAGCCAGCAGTTCCAACGGCGGTGTAGCCAAGTATACAGTAGAGGTGGAAATTCCAGGGGATGAGCGCATGAAAGAAGGTATGAATGCCTCTGCTGCGATAACGATTGAAAAGCGGGAGAATGTAGTGACTATTCCTGTGAATGCACTTCAGGAGCGAGGCACGAAAGTATTTGTTTATACACAGACGGACAGCGAAGGGAATCTTACTGGCGAGCAGGAGGTAACCACTGGTCTGTCAGATGGAAGCACGGTAGAGATTACGGAAGGCTTGTCAGAGGGAGATAAGGTTTATTACCAGAGACTTGGAAATGTTTCCGGACAGAATAATTCCCAAGGATTCGGCGGCATGGAGGGCGGATTGAAAGGGAACAGAGGAGAAATGCCAGGAGGAGAAATGCCGGGGGGAGGAATGCCGGGAGGAGAAATGCCAGGCAGACAGTAACGAGGAGGTTTGAAATGATTCAGTTATGTGAAATTTCCAAGATATATGAGATGGGAAATGATAAAGTATTTGCTTTAGACCATGCCAGCATGGAAATCCGGCGCGGAGAATTTGTCAGCATCGTAGGACCTTCGGGCAGTGGAAAGTCTACGATGATGAATATTATCGGCTGTTTGGATAATGCAGATGAAGGAGATTATATTTTAGACGGAATTTTGGTGGAGCATTATTCGGAAAGGGAGCTGGCCAGAATTCGCAACCGCAAGATAGGCTTTATTTTTCAGAATTTTAATCTGCTGCCGCGGCTGACAGCAGAAGAAAATGTGGAACTGCCGCTGATATACCAAAAACTTTCCTCCAAGGAGCGTAAACGCAGGGTCAGTGAGGCATTGGAGCAGGTGGAACTTTCCAACCGCAGAAAGCATCTGCCCACGCAGTTATCAGGAGGTCAGCAGCAGAGGGTGGCGATTGCCCGGGCGCTGGTAACTATGCCTTCATTGTTTCTTGCTGATGAGCCGACTGGAAATCTCGATACAAAAACGGGACGGGAAATTATGAGTTTATTCCATACTCTTCATGAGTCGGGGAACACAATTGTGTTGATTACCCATGACAATCAGATTGCTGGTGAGGCGGAACGGAAAATCCATATTCGGGATGGTAAGGTAAAGGAGGAAGAAAGGGATGCAGACAGGAAAAATGGCATGGAATGCAGTTTGTGCCAATAAAATGCGGACATTCCTCACAATGTTGGGGATTATTATCGGAGTGGCAGCTCTGATTATTCTGGTATCGCTTGCAGATGGTGCCGGAAATTCCGTTGCCAGCCAGATTTCTCAGATGGGAAGCAATTATCTCAGCGCGCGAATTTCGGACAATAAAGAAAATCCATTAAAACTCCAAGAATTCATGGAAATATTTACTGTCGAAGAATTTGCACAGGCAGTGCCTGTGGGCAGAGGAAGCGTCACTGCCAAGACTGGGTATACCAGCGGCACAATTAATGTATATGGAACCAGCAGCGGGTATTTTTCAATTATGGATATGGAGTTGTATGCAGGTAGGATTTTAAAACAGACAGATTTGGAAAACCGTTCTTATGTGATTATGCTTTCTTACGATACAGCCGTAGAATTTTTTGGAAGGGCAGACGTAGCTGGTGAGCGTTTGTCGCTGGATGGCAAATCATTTTTGGTGGTTGGCGTATTGTCTGAGGAATCTGTCTCCCCATCTTCTGCAATGGCAATTAAAAGCAGCGATGACAGTTCAGAGTCAGTCGTGCTTGAGGGATATATTCCTTATCCTTCCTTGGCTCAGATGATGGATAATGTTCTGGAAATCACACAGTTTTATGTGTCTTCCGCAGATGAGCAGTCTATGGATGCAGCAGAAGCGAAATTGGAAGAGATTCTTCTGGGGCGTTTTGCAGATGATGAGGACGCATTTTCCATTCAAAACCAGTCGGAGGTCATGGAGGCAATGGAACAGGCAGATAAAACTATGTCCATGATGCTGGGCGGTATTGCAGCGATTTCTCTCTTTGTCGGCGGTATTGGAATTATGAATATTATGCTCGTATCTGTGACGGAGCGCACGAAAGAGATTGGAATCCGCAAGGCAATTGGAGCAGGTAAGGGCAGTATTATGCTGCAATTTCTTATGGAAGCAGTGATTGTGAGCCTTTCCGGCTGTCTGATAGGCATTGTGTCATCCTGGATAGCGCTGCAGTTAATAGGAAGTATTATGGGTTCCGCCTTAAGTGTGTCCATGAACAGCAATGTTGTGCTGCTGTCAGTTATGTTTTCCGGGCTGATTGGCGTTGTGTTCGGGTTGTATCCGGCGAACAAAGCGGCGAACAAAAAGCCGATTGATGCGCTGCGGTATGCTGGATAATTGATTTTGCCACAAGACATTTTGTAGATTTAAAGTACTGCAGCGATATAGTAAGTCATTGACCTCGCATACAGTTGGTGGTATGCTATAACTTAAGCATTCCTATAGAGAATGAAAATTGAACTTTGACAAAATAAAATCTCCCCGTA
>CAJUHY010000033.1 GCA_910585895.1 uncultured Lachnospiraceae bacterium | reverse complement strand
AAGCCATTTTATAGAGATACATGGATTTTCATGAAACAGCCTCGTAAATAACGATTCCTAGTTTCATTTTATCCTTACCTGTCCGCAAACCCTATATTTATAAGGGTTCTGGCCTTTCTCTATATTTTTGCGCAATTATTTCTGCAAATATTCAGTGTAATTTATTATTATACCACATCCGCAATACTTTGGGAATATTTTAGTTGAATTTTTATTAAATAAGCATCTCCCACCGCCAAAGTGAAAGATGCTTATTTTAAGATTTTTCAGGAACCTACAATGGTCCCGCCATTTGGATGAAGCACCTGTCCTGTCATATAGCTAGAATCCTCGGAAGCAAGAAATACATAACAGGGGGAAACTTCGCATGGCTGTCCGGCCCGGTTCAGCGGCACATGAGAAGTTTTCTTTCCGAATGCAGCAACCTCCTCTGCTGTATAGGAGGCTGGAATCAGCGGCGTCCATATCGGTCCCGGGGCAACTCCATTCACCCTGATTCCCTTATCTGCAAGCGATAACGAGAGTGACCTGGTCAATGACACGATTGCGCCTTTGGTCGCGCTGTAGTCTATCAAATCTTTATTTCCCTGGTAAGCCGTCACAGACGTTGTGTTGATAATGCTGCTGCCCTCTTGCATATATGGCAGCGCACACTGAATCAAATAGAAAAATGAAAATACGTTCGTCCTGAATGTACACTCCAATTGTTCCTGCGAAATATCCAATATACTCCTCTGGATGAACTGAACCGCATGGTTATTAACCAATATATCCAATTTGCCAAAATGTTCCACTGTTCGCTCCACACAATATTGGGCAAATTCTGATTTTTTCAAATCCCCGCATATAAGCAGAGATTGACCGCCTAGTTCCCTTATCCTCTGCGCAGTCTCCCTGGCATCCATTTCCTCATCATAATAGACAATGGCAACACAAGCTCCTTCCTTGACAAAGTCATAGGCAACGGCCCTGCCTATCCCACTGTCTCCGCCTGTAATTAAGGCAACTTTCCCCTCCAGCTTGCGGCATGTTCTACCGCATTCGGAGATGGGCTGCGGATTCATAACGTATTCAAATCCAGGCTGCCTGTTTTGATGCTGCGGGGGAAATGCCTTATCAGCTTTGTTTATGTCAGATATACGGTTACATTTACTATTTAAGTTCATATTTAATACTTATTCCTATCAGCATTTGCCTTATCATATGCAAATTAAATCGATAATGTCACCTGCTCTTTCGCATTATATTCATGCGGCTTTTTATCATCCAGCTTATGCCCCACCGCCAACGCAATCTCAAACGAATACCCCTCCGGTATTGACAGCGCCTCGGAAAAATATTGCTTTTTTTCGCCGTGCAAGGCATCATAGACACAGCCTATAATCAAGCTGCCAAGCCCAAGACTTTCCGCAGCCAAAGTCATGTTCTGAACTGCGATTCCAGCATCTACCTTGCTCCATTTAAATCCATCCTCTGCACTAAGGAAAATCAGCAACGGCGCCTCATAATAGAAATTATGGGGCTGCTTTTCCTGTCCGCGCAATTTTCTCTTTTCCTCATCTAATTCCTCCAGAATGGGGTTGTCTCCGCTCACCACCGAAAAACGTATTTCCTGCCTGTTCATACCGGTCGGCGCCTGCAATCCGGCTTCTAAAATGATGTCCAGTTCTTCCTTCGTCGGCTTCACCTCACTGTATGCTCTGGCTGAACTCCTTTTTTTGATTACTTCCAAAACTTGATTTGACATACTATTATCCTCCCTTTCTTGGTTATCTAACCATTTTAATGACATTGGGTTTGCCAATGTATATGGTATTCTGCTTGTAAGAATAATACCGCTGCTCATCATACTCCCCCTTTTATCAGAGGAACCGCCCCAAACCTTCCATTCAGATATGCTTTTAACGCATTCTGTCCCTTTTGTATCTCAAAATCAGAAAATGGCCGGAAATGCGATTCTCCATTACTGTCTTTTTCTACAAACCAGATTTCATCCTGACCAAACTCCTCTAAGTTGATAAGGTTGACGTCATGGGCGGTAAATATAATCTGACTATCCGTATTTCCACTGCCTATTAAAAATTCTCTCAGCAAATACTGAGACAACTTTGTGTGGAGACTGCGGTCTCTCTCATCGATAAAATAGATATCGTGTCCGTTTTTACCCAAGGAAAATAAAATTGGCAGCAAATCAAGCAGACGTTGCGTGCCATCTGATTCCTCTTCCACATTAAATGACACAAGTTCACCATTTAACATATGCTCAAATTTAATCTGCACCAGCGTAGTCTGCTGTTTTTCTCCCTCTCCAAACATAAAATATCTTCCTGCGAAAGTCAAAATTCCATTCCTGTTATCCTCAATCTGGCTTACTATCCTTCTTGAAATATGAAATTTTTCGACAAACTCTCCAAAATCCATAACGTCGCTGACAACGGAAATACCTGTAACTCCAGTATCCATATGTTTTAAACTATCCAACACAAATTTCCGAAAATCATTATCTTTATCCATACGTAAAGAAAACCCCTGAACCTCTGATTCCGGAAAAATAATCTTTAAGCTCTCAAACCACTCAATAATATTTTCTACCTTTCTCACGCCATTATCGTACATCTTATACAGAAAAAGCTGATTTTTCTGATTCTCACCGATACTGTCTTTCAAGACCTCTGCAAGATTGCGTTCTTTTGAGCCTTCTTCAGCAAGCCTGGATTCAATCTCAATCTGCGTCTTTCCTTCCTGCGAAGTCTGCCTTGCAAATAACGGCTCAAACCCTGTCTCTGTGAGAATCATCAGCCATTCTTCATACACCTGTTGCGTACCCAGTGAAAAACCATATTCATAGACATCATCCTGCGTATAAAACATAAACTGAAACAAGGACTTCCCCTGTAAATCCTCAATATTTCCCCTGAATTGGTTAATTCCCATTCCCTTTCCGCTTTTAGGACCATTCAAAATAAATTTTTTAGCAAAACGCAGAGATTTTATAAAAGTCGTTTTCCCGGATGCATTAGGGCCGAAAAAACCTCCCCGCCTGAGAATTTTCCACTCTCCTGCTTTGGTGTCAATTTTCTTCACCAAATGTTCTTCCACGTTATCTGATGTCGGGAACATGCTAAATTCAATTGGACGCCCTATAGACATAAAATTGCTCACAATATATTTTAACAGTATTTTTCACCCTCCAATTCTAATTATCGCCATTTTCTCTATCTTACCCGCTAATTTTGCCTTTCATTCCTTATTTATGCAGCAATTCCTCATTCATGCTCCCAGTCCGATATCCAGATAAGTCCAGCGCAACGTAGGTAAATCCATATTCCCTGAATTTCTCTGTAATCTCGCTCCTCACTTCTTGTTGTATGATTCCGGCAAACTCCTCCGGCTCCACCTCAATCCTCGCCATCCTGCCATGGACGCGCACGCGGAACTGGCGAAATCCCAGTTCAGACAAAAACTGCTCTGCCCTCTCCACCATAGACAGCTTCTCCTGCGTAATCTGCTCCCCATAAACAAACCGGGAAGCAAGACAGGCAAAAGATGGTTTCTCCCAGGTAGACAGCCCTAAATATCTTGATAAGGCGCGTATATCCGCTTTTGTCAGACCGCAGATTTTCAGCGGACTTATAATCCCAAGCTCCGCCACGGCAAGCATTCCCGGACGATAATCACCGTCATCATCTGTGTTGGAACCCTCTATGATATGCTCTGTTCCATTTTCTTCAGCGATGTTCCGAAGCTGCCGGAAAATCTCTTTCTTACAGTGATAACAGCGGTCTTTATTATTCTGTACAAATTCTTCTATCTTTAGTTGCCGTACCTCGCACACAAGATGTCGGATTCCATGCTTCTGGCAAAATGATACTGCCTCAGCAAACTCCCTTCTGGGAAAAGAGGGCAAATCTGCCGTCACGGCAATCGCGTTGCCCCCTATAACATCCGCTGCGACCTTTAACAGAAATGAGGAATCAACACCGCCAGAGAATGCCACTGCCGCAGAATTCAGCTGCTTTATATAATTCCTCAGGTCTGCTAATTTCTGCAATTGTATGTTTGTCGGATGTGTCATCATTAAATACTCCTCATGTCATTCACTACTTCTCCAGCGATAATCAATCCCGCCACTGAGGGCACAAACGCCGCGCTGCCCGGTATTCTTGCGTCTCCCACCAGCGGCATTACCGGCTGCTCCTCGGAATATACGACTTTCAGCTTGCGAATGCCGCGCTTTTTCAGTTCCCTGCGCATGACCTTCGCCAATGGACAGACTTTCGTCTTATAAATATCGGCAACCTGAAAACGGCTGCCGTCTAATTTATTACCTGCTCCCATACTGCTGATAATGGGAACTCCATATTCCTGTGCCTGCAGCACAAGCTCAATTTTCGCCGTGACGGTGTCCACAGCATCCACAATGTAATCGTATTCTGCAAAGGGAATTTCATGCGCATTTTCCGGCAGGAAAAAACATTGGTAAAGCCGGATATCCGCCTGCGGGTTAATGGAAAGCATCCGCTCCTTCATCACGTCCGTCTTATATCTGCCAATGGTCTGCTGCGTGGCAATAATCTGCCGGTTTAAATTGCTCAGACAGACCTTATCGTTATCAATTAAGTCAAATGCCCCTACGCCGCTGCGCACGAGGGCTTCACATACATAGCCGCCCACACCGCCGATTCCAAATACGGCAACCCTTGCATGTGACAGTCTCTGCATAGCCTCTTCGCCCAACAGCAGTTCAGTCCTTGAAAATTGTTCCTGCACCTGCTTATCTCCTCTTTCCTGCAAACTCCTATCAAACATAACAGTTCAGCCGAAACGAATATCGTCAAATTCATACAAGCATGATTTGCCTCAATTTCTTTCGGCTGGCTGAACTGTTGCTATCAAACGTTTTTCTCCGCAAAACGTAATGCATAGACAAGCGGCATTATCAAAATACCGCAGAAAAAATTGCTGATACCATGTATAAAATCCCACGGTAACCCGGCAATAATCCATGCCACCATCCCCTGAAAGCTAAAACCAAAAAGAATTGCCTGTGCCGGGGCATACAGCGTTCCAAACAAAAAACCATGTGCAGCGCACACTGCCATGTACACAATGGGCTGTACCCTTTTCGGCATATTTTTCGGAAGCAGCATCACTGCTGCCCAAAGAACAGTCCATACATAGAGATATGGAATCCACCATGCTGCAAAACCACTGAAAATACCGTTCAGGAATACATAAGTATAAATAATATACAGCGCTTTCTGCCGATATACAACTGTAAAAGCGACAATAAACACGCCAAGCAGATGTATATTCGGCAAAAGTTCCATAATCATCTTGGAAACATACATCACGCCCCCAAGCATTCCAAATACAGCAATCTCTTTGATAGACAGTCTCATTGCTTTTCAACTTTAAAGGAATATTCCTGTCCCTCTTCAATCTCTGTGGAATCCACGCCTGTAGCGGCATATTCATCGCCAATATAAAAGGCCCAGTAAGCGCCGTCTTTATCAAAATCTACTGTAACTCCATTGACTGTCTTTACAAAAAGCCCATAATCTCCTTCATCTCCCGCAATCAAATCAAGTTCTAACAGAGCCTCTCCAACCGTCTTTTTGTCTGTATGAATTTCAAATTTGGTCTCATTGTTCTCCCCATCTACGACTGTAAAGGTAAACTGTGTATCGCCTTCACCCAGTACATTGCCGTCAGCCTTTACACCTTCTGTCTTTGCCGAATCCTTGGCTACATCATCCTTGCCGCCATTACAGCCTGCCGCAGCCAAAGCCATCATCGCAACAAGCATGATACAAAGGAATAATTGTAAATGTCTGTTTGTAATTTTTTTCTGCATGTCAAATCTCCTTTTCGCGTGTAAAATTTATTGTTATTCTGCTCCACGGACAGAGATAGCCTCCTACCGCAGAGCCTAACAACCAAACATACTGTTATTTCGGCATCAAGCCGAAGGCCTTGGCGCCAACGCCATTCCCCGCAGCCATAACCAGGATATAGAGCAGTGATTTCAGACTATAAGCGCCTGCTATCTCAAAATAAAACATATTGGCAATGGAATGTTCAAACCCTGACAGGATAAATATCATTACGGCGGCTACCACAAAAATAATATTCTTGCTCTTATTATAATTGTCAATTGCCAGATACATCATTACGCCGCAAAATACGGACAACAAAAATATATGCAGCAAACTGTTATCTAATTTGTTATGTACCATCTGCGTACTGTCAATACTCAAATTGGCAGCTTTCGCCAGCATTGCTGTAATAAAAGTTCCTATAAAATTACCTGCCAGAATCATGAGCATATCCGGCAGCTCCTTCCATTCTTTGACAAATCCAATCTTACCCGTATATAAATTAAACCCTTGTGTGACAATCGTTGACAACCCGAAACTAAAAAACAGGGCTCCCAAAATTCTGTTATCCATTGATAAATATACAATCCCGCCTATTCCTATTGCAAAACCTGCGTAAATTGATTTTACAAACATTCGCAATTTATCCATCAAAAACACCCTTTACTATAAAATCCTTTCTTCCAGCAAATTGTCCTCTCTCCATCATGTAGGAATCAATCTTTTGACTCTACAACAAGCAGCACACCCTCCCGAAATGAAATCTCTGCCTCCTCAGCAATTATCTCATTGCTGACTCCAAGAGAATGGTAACATTCCAGCGTGTAATCTTTCAAAGGATATTTAAAACCTGTCAGCGTCAGCCCTTTCACCAGCGGTGTGAAAGGAAGCAGCGATACATATGTACCATACTGCTCCTGCCGCCGCAGGGACATGCCCTGACAAGTCATGCGAATACGGTTATTTTTATCGACCATTCTACATGCTACCCCTTGTTTCATTGCTGCTCCCAACAGATGCAGATTGCCCAGCATATGGTCAACCCGGCTTCCCATAGCGCCCAGAAGATGGATATCATCACATCCATGCTGTATTGCTATACGGATAGCAAGCTCCGTATCAGTCTCATCTTTCTCTGGCTTAAACTGTATAATTTCAGGTCTCTGCTCTTCATTTAAATTGCGGAAATTTTGCAAAACCTCCGGATCTGCCGAATCAAAATCTCCCACAATATAATCCGGTACCATCTTATGCTCATAGAAAAAATCCATGCCCCTGTCCGCTGCAACAGTAATGTGGAATGAATATTTTCTGATATAAGAAAGGGCAAATTCCATGTCCAGGCTTCCACCGCTGATAATCAATGACTGCATCTTCTTTTCCTCTATTTATGGTTTATTATTTTCAGAAATTCCTCTGCATTCCCTTGCACATCCCCATGGAACACCGCCGAACCAGCTACAATAATGTTAGCTCCGGCTTCAAGGATTCCCTTAACATTCTGCAAAGTCACTCCGCCGTCTACCTCAATATCAAGCTTTAAATCCCGCTCCGTTACAATCTGGCGCAAGGTACGGATTTTATCCGTCAGATAGGGAATATACTGCTGTCCGCCATAACCAGGATTGACGGTCATCAGAAGCACCATGTCAAGCTTAGGCAGAATATAATTCAGACATCCCAAATCGGTTGCCGGATTTAAAGCAACGGAAGCAAGCACCCCGCTCTCTTTAATTTTCTCGATAGTTCGGTCCAAATGGGTACATGCTTCTGCATGAACCGTAATGATGTCCGCACCGCATTCTACCATCTCATCTATCAGATGAATTGGCTCATCCAGCATCAGATGCACATCAAAAATCCGTTCCGTAAGCGGCCGGATAGATTTAATAACCGGCGCGCCAAATGAAAGCGTAGGCACAAAATGACCATCCATAATATCAATATGCACATACTGCGCCCCAGCCTCATCAATCATTTTAATCTGTTGCCCCAGGCAGGAAATATCCGCTGCCAATATAGATGGCGATAAACAGTTCATCTCTTTCCTCCTCCTTTATCATACTTCCTGACATTTTTCAACTCTTCGTAAAGCATCACATAATTCTCATACCGGATGGGGCTTATCTTCCCTTCTGCCAATGATGTTTTCACGGCGCAATCAGGCTCATGGATATGGCTGCACCCCTGAAAGCGGCAGAGCGGCTCAAAAGATTCAAATTCCCGAAAATGAAATTTCAATTCCCCTGCCTCTAACCCCATAAGGTATAAGGAACTGAATCCCGGCGTATCCATAATATAAGTCCCACGGTCAATATACAATAACTGGGAATGCCGGGTGGTATGTTTCCCCCTGTCAATCTTTTCGCTAAGCGCTCCCGTCTCCATATCTGCTTCCGGTGAAAGTAAATTAATCAGCGAGGACTTCCCCACACCGGAGGGCCCCGCTACTGTTGTTGTCTTACCTGCAAGGACTTCCTGAATCTGCTCAAGCCCTTCCTGTTCCCTGGCGCTGACGGCCAAAATTTGATAGCCACAGGGTTGATAGATTTGCCGCAGCCCATCTACCTCTTCCTGCGCGACAAGGTCCTGCTTGTTAAAACAGATAATTGTCTCCACCTTCCGCTGCTCCATCATGATCAGAAAGCGGTCCAGCAAATTGAAATTGGGCTTCGGTTTATCCGCTGCAAAAATCACCAGCGCCTGGTCAACATTTGCCACTGCCGGACGGATGAGCTCATTTTTTCTGGGAAGAATAGATGTAATATTACCAGTCATGTCCTGCATGTCCAACAGTTCCAATTCTACATTGTCTCCCACAAGCGGTTTTATTTTTTCTTTACGGAAAATTCCCTTCGCCTTGCACTCAAAGATTCCGGTTTCTGCTACATGTACATAGTAGAAACCGGCAATTCCTTTTATGATTTTTCCCTGCATATGCATTTGCTTCCTTAATTCGGTGTAAAGGGGATATTATCTATCTCTGTAGTCTTAGGCTGGATAATCTCAACCCCATCCTCGTCTATATATCTCCATTCCCAGTCAATGATAATATACCCCTGGGAACAATTCTCAATGCCGCCCTGATTAATTACGAATGGGAAAGACGTGGCCGTCCAGGTATTGACTGCATCCTCGCCCTCTGATTTATAAAGGGTAATCTCTGCCTTGACGCTGGTGGCTTCCTCAGGAATATCTTCCAGCTTGTTGATGGTGTAATTGTCCAGGGAATAGAACGTGCTCTTCTTGCCCATGCTGATAACCAGCGTAATGGTCGCCCCTTTCTCCACGGGCTTCCCTTCCACTATGCTCTGGCTGATGACGTTTCCTTCCGGAATATCATTGCTGTAATCGGAAGTTGTCGACACTTTAAGTCCCAGAGCGGATAACTGTTCTCTCGCTTCCGCCTCCGATTTATTCCAGACATTGGGCATCACAATAGGCTCTGGCCCCCGGCTTACCATAAGGCTGACGGTATCTCCCTTTTTCGCTTTGGTCCCGGCTTCCGGCGTCTGTGACATCACCGTCCCGCTGGCAACCGACTCGCTGTATCCAAAATCAGTATTGGGAGCAAATCCAGACTCCGTTAATTTAGACTCAGCTGCCTGCTGGTCAAGGCCTGTTACCATCGGCACATCAATCTCACCTACACCGCTGCTGATAGTTACCTTGATAGTCGTATTCTTCTCCACCAATGTCCCGGGCTCTACACTTTGGCTGACAATCTGTCCCTGGGCATAAGTATCGGAAGATTCTTCCCCCGCTCTCTGTATGCCAAGGCCAATCCCATTGACGGCTGTCGTTGCCTCATCGAAAGTCTTGCCCTTTAAATCAATCATCTCCACTTTTTCTGTCTTATCTTCCGGCTCTTCTGCCTCTTCCTCATCATCCTTCATCTCTTCCTGTTTCACATCGTCTCCATTTTGGCTCCCGCCAAAACGGAACAGACCAAAAAAGCTGCCCACAATATAAATAATAATCGCGACTATGATAACTGCGGCGACAATTCCCATGATTGTCACTGCCTTTTCCATCTTAGGATTCAAAAATCCGCTGTCGTCCTCCTCTTCCTCTTCTTCTGGCTCCTCCTCTTCTTCCTCGGGCGCCTCGGCTGCATCCTCGTAATACATATTGCGCGTCTTTTCCTTGATGCTCTCCACTTCCTCCTGCTTCATAACTCTGGTCTTATCCTGCTGCCCGATGGGAACCATCACCACAAAATCTTCATTAGGACTGATTAATGCCTTTTTCAGGTCAATCAGCAGATCGCCGATGGTATCATAACGCCTGTCTGGGCTCTTCTGCGTACATTTGAGAATAATCTTTTCCAAACTGATGGGCAACTCCGGCGCATAAGCGCTGGGTCTTATCATCTCCTCCTGCAGATGCTGGATGGCAATTGCCACTGTTGACTCTCCATCAAAGGGCACCCTGCCGGTTACCATCTCATACATGACAATTCCCAGGGAATAGATATCGCTCTTGCCATCGACAAAACCATTGCGCGCCTGTTCAGGCGAAGCGTAATGCACAGAACCCATCACATCCGAATTGATAGTATTGCTGCTCGCTGCCCTGGCAATTCCAAAGTCGGTCACTTTGACTTTGCCTTCCGTGGAAATAATGATATTCTGCGGCTTGATATCACGGTGGATAATGTGCTTGTTATGAGCCGCTTCAATTCCTCTGCCTACCTGAATGGCAATGCTCACAGCTTCCTTAAAGGAGAGCTGCCCTTTCTTCTCAATATATGTCTTTAACGTGATGCCTTCCACATATTCCATGACAATATAATGGATGGAATTCTCGCTTCCTACATCATAAATATTCACAATATTGGGATGCTCTAATCCTGCTGCCGACTGCGCTTCCGTGCGAAATTTAGTTACGAAATTCACGTCCTCGGAGAACTCCTGCTTGAGGACCTTGATTCCTACAAAACGTCCCAGCGTATGGTCCTTGGCCTTATAGACATCCGCCATGCCTCCGGTTCCGACTTTCCCTACAATCTCGTATCTATCTGCAATATAGATTCCCTCTTTTAACATTCTTACCTCCAAACATCTTACCACTCAAACGGTTCCGTCAAAATAACTGTGATATTGTCATTGCCTCCATATCTGTTTGCCTGTCCAACCAGCATTTCCACAATATCTTCGCTACTGACTCCAGTCTTTATAATTTCAAAAATCTCCCTGTCCTCCAGCATATCTGTCAATCCATCGGAACACATAAGAATCCGGTCATTCTCCGCCAGTTCCACTTCAAAGAAATCAACTTCTATACCCATACCACCGCCTACGGCACGCGTGATAATATTACGGTCAGGATGGATTCTCGCTATCTCCGCCCTTAATTCACCCCTACGCACCATTTCCTGCACATAAGAGTGATCCTTTGTAATTTGTTCAAAATATTCCCCTGCAATATACAGACGGCTGTCACCGACATTTGCCACACACAGTTCACTGCCATCGACAGTTGCTGCCACCACTGTTGTTCCCATGCCTTCCAGGTCAATATCTGTCCTGGATTTCTCTACCACCGCCTGATTCGCCTTCCAAATAGCTTCCCGCAGAATCATCACCGGCGACGTATCCCGACTTCCTTGTACAGACTGCACAATCGTCTCCACTGCATAACGCGAAGCATAGTCTCCCGCATTATGTCCTCCCATACCATCTGCTAACACATACAGATTGGGCAGATTTCCAACTGGCATCTCGGAAGTGTACATATAATCCTGATTCATTTCTCGTCTTCTCCCCGTATCCGTCCTGGAAAAAGCCCTCATGTTCAGTCCGCCTTTCTTTGAGAATTATTTTGAAACATCTATTTATCCGCAACAGTTCACAACCCCATAAAGTTACAAACAGTTATAGATATTTTAGCATAATGTACATAAAAGGACAAGTCATAAAATCTGACGACGACGCAGCTGCCCGCAGGCTCCGTCAATATCCCTGCCCATTTCACGCCTGACTGTTACCGTTATCCCATATTTCTCAAGTTTATCTTTAAATTCCGTCACTGCCTGCTTGCCAGACTGCACATAATCCCTCTCCTCAATTGGATTTACCGGAATAAGATTGACATGGCAGTTCATATTCTTAATCAGGGATGCCAGCTGCAATGCATCCTCTGCGCTGTCATTAACACCGGCCACAAGGCTGTATTCAAAGGTTATCCGCCGACCTGTTTTTGCAAAATACTCCCTGCAGGCTGCCAGCAATTCATGGATTTCATATTTGTTCGCCACCGGCATCAGTTCCAGACGCTTTTGCTGCGTGGAAGCGTGAAGTGAAACTGCCAGTGTAATCTGCAGTTTTTCTTCAGCAAGCCTGCGCATATTCGGCACAATGCCGCAAGTAGACACCGTAATATTGCGCTGGCTGATATGAAGCCCATTTTCGTCTGTCAAAAGTTCCAGGAATTTCAGCAGGTTATCGTAATTATCCAAAGGCTCGCCGGTTCCCATCACTACCACATGGGAAACACGCTCACCGATATCCGTCTGAATTCGGTATATTTGGTCCAGCATCTCTGCCGGGGTCAGACTGCGCGCCAGCCCGCCCAGTGCAGAAGCGCAGAAACGGCAGCCCATGCCACAGCCGGCCTGAGAAGAAATGCACACGCTGTTCCCATGTTTATATTTCATACGCACGCTCTCAATCATATTTCCGTCTGCCAGCGCAAAGAGATATTTTGCCGTACCGTCCCTTGAACGCTGCACAAGCTCCTGCCGCAGAACCGTCAGTTCACAGGTTTCTCTTAATTTATCCTGTAAGGTTTTAGAAATATTCGTCATCTCCGCAAAAGAAGCCGCCTGTTTTTGATGCATCCATTGGTAAACCTGCCGCGCACGGAACGGCTTTTCTCCCAACGACACGAAAAAATCTTCCAGTTCTTTTTGATTGAATGACTTAATATCCTGCTTCATAACTTATCCTTTCCGCATCTTTGCCAGGAAAAAACCGTCGTTTTTACCTTTGCCAGGCCAAATCTGCCGCTGCAGCTCCAAATGAAAATCAGCATGTTCCCGCAAAAACCAGCTGACATTCTCTTCATTTTCCAGCGGATTAATGGTACAGGTGCTGTATAGCAGGATTCCCTGAGGCTTTACATACTGCTGCACGGTATGCAGGATTTGTCTCTGCAAATCACGCAGCTTACAGCATTCCTCGAAGGTTACCCGGTATTTGATGTCTGCTTTCCTGCCGAGGACGCCCAATCCTGAGCAAGGCAGGTCCGCAATAACAATATCCGCTTTTCCCACCTTTTCCTCATCCAATATTCTGGCATCCGCCTGCACCGCACAGATATTGGAAAGTCCGCAGCGGTCTATATTTTCCTGAATCAGGGAGACCTTTTGCGCGGTCAAATCCCGGGCTTCCACCATGCCGCAGGCCGAAGAATGAACAAAATCCTGCTTTTCTGCTTTCTCATTTTTCGCTTCCCGGTTCTCTGCCTCCCACAGCAGTTCTGCCAAATGGATACTCTTTCCGCCAGGGGCCGCACAGACATCAAGAATATAATCTCCGGGCTTAGGCTCAGCACAAATTGCCACCTGCATGGAACTCGTATCCTGCACATAAAATTTCCCTTCCCGGAATGATGGGATTTTCCGCAGGAAATCATAACCTTCCAGATACAATGCCCCGGGAATCTCTTCGTCTTCCCTGACTTTGATATGTTCTGCCATTAGTTCTTGTCTGAGTTCTTCTTTTGTGGTCTTAAGAGGGTTTACGCGAACTGCTGTCGGCGCTTCCATAAGAAATGCCTGCAGAATCTCTTCTACCTGTTCCAGTGGATATGTCTGCCATAGCTGCAAAATCCATTCCGGCATCGAATATTTTACTGACAGATAGCGCACGGGCTCCTGTACACGGTCCGGCAGCGAAATCTCATCTAAATTGCGGCTGATACCCCGCAAAACGCCATTTACAAAGCCTTTAAGGTTGCGAAATCCCCGCTTCTGCGCCAGCTTTACCGCCTCATTGCAGGTAGCGGAAGCGGGAATGGCATCCATGAACTGCAGTTCATACACGCTGCTTCTCAAAATACAGCGGATAATGGGTTTTATTTTATTTACTTTGACACTGGAAAACTGGTTTATAACGTAATCAATCCAAATCATCTGTTCCAAAGTTCCCTCGCATACGCGCTTTAAGAAACTGCGCTCCTGTTTGCTCAGATACTGGTATTTCTCCAGCATTTCCCGAATAACAAGATGGCTGTATGCATGGTCCCTGGTCACAGCGAGCAGGACTTCCAAAACCAGTTCGCGTAAATTTACATCAGTCGTCATTTCTTCCTCCAAACAAAAGCAAAAGACGCAGAAGCTGCAGAATTGCAGCGGCAGCGCCTGCCACATACGTCAGCGCGGCAGCGCCGAGAACTTTTCTCGTACTTCTCAATTCCTGTGAATCCAGGATGCCTGTCTCACCTAAAATACGAACTGCACGTCTGGAAGCATTGAATTCTACCGGCAGCGTCACAAGCTGGAACATCACAGCCAGAGAAAAACAGATAATCCCGATATCAATTAAAAGCGTCCCTGTATGGCTGCTGATAAACATTCCGATAAGAATCAACGGCCAGGCAGCTGCCGAGCCGAAATTTGCCACCGGGACAATCGCACCGCGGATTGTCAGGGGCGCATAAGATTTCTGATGCTGGATGGCATGTCCGCACTCATGCGCCGCCACCCCTACTGCCGCTACGGAAGATGAACCATAAGTGCTGTCTGAAAGACGCAGAACTTTTCTTCTGGGGTCATAATGGTCTGACAACTCTCCGGAAACATGTTCAATGCTCACGTCATGAATCCCCGCTGCACGTAATATCCGTTCCGCTGCCTGCGCTCCTGTCAGCCCTGACATGCTGCGCACACGGTTATATTTGCGGAAAGTAAATTTCACTCTCGCGGAAGCTGCCAGACAAATCAAAGCCCCGATAATCACTAAAATATAAGTTGGGTCAAAATAAAATCCAAATCCATAAAATGGCATAAAGGTCACTCCTTTCCAAGCCTGCATCCCTTATCTACCGTAAATCCCCGCAGGAATGCATCAATTGTCATCCGTTTCTTTCCCTCTAACTGTACTTCCAGCAGTTCTAAAAGCCCTTGTCCAGTCTGGACTGTAAGGCTGTCCTTTGTCACCCAGGCAACGCTCCCGGGTTCTATTTTAATCGTTGCTTGCCGCGCCTCACTTCCCGGCTTGCCGACCTGTTCCCGCACATTTTGCAGATTTCTGGCCTCTTCCTGGCCTGGCTGCTCTGCCACGGCTGCTTTCCAGATTTTCAGCGTCTTGCCATTGAGGAAAGTATATGCGCTCGGCCAGGGATTCAGCCCGCGAACCAGACGCTCCAATTCCTGCGCCGGTTTCTGCCAGTCAATCTCCCCCAGCTGCTTTTTAATCATCGTGGTATGAGTCGCCAAATCATGGTTCTGCGGCGTGTATACGGCTGTGCCGTCTTCAATCGCTGTAAGCGTACGCAAACAAAGCTCTGCCCCGGTCTGTGCCAGACGGTCAAAAAGGCTGCCTCCAGTCTCCTGTGCGGTAAGCCGCACCTCTTCTTTGAGAATCATATCTCCGGTATCCAGTCCTTCATCCATACGCATAGTTGTTACCCCTGTCACCTGCTCCCCATTGATTACCGCCCATTGAATCGGCGCAGCCCCACGGTATTTGGGCAGCAAGGAAGCGTGAACGTTGATACAGCCATATCTTGGCATCTCCAGGATTTCCCGGGGTAAAATCTGCCCAAATGCTACGACCACAATAATGTCTGCTTCATATCTCCTAAGATACTGGATACAATCCTGCTCCCGCACCCGCTTTGGCTGGTACACCTCAATCCCATGGGCAAGGGCTGCTTCCTTTACCGGCGGAAACTGCATAGCTTTCCCTCTGCCTTTGGGCTTATCCGGCTGGGTAACGGCAAGCACAACCTCATGTCCGGACTCGATTAAGGCTTCCAGGGTTCCCACGGAAAAGTCCGGCGTACCCATAAAAATCACTTTCATTCGTCTTCCTCCTCGTAAACTGCCTCATGCAGCCCATCCTCAACCCTTTCCACATACATATGCCCATCCAGATGCTCAATCTCATGGCAGAAAGCGCGCGCCAGAAGGTCATCCCCTTCCAGTTCCATACGTTCCATATCCTCGTTCCACGCCTCAATTTTTACATTCATCGGACGTGTCACTATCCCATATTTACCTGGAACGCTCAGACATGCTTCCTCCCCCGTCTGCTCGCCGCTGGATTCCATAAGCCTGGGATTTATCAGCACAATGGGACCTTCCCCTATATCAACCACAACCAGGCGTTTTAATACGCCTACCTGCGGCGCTGCCAACCCTACGCCGTTCGCCTCGTACATGGTCTCCAGCATATCATCTATCAGTTCCTGAATTCTCGGTGTTACCTCCTTGATTTCCCTGCATTTCTTGTTCAATATCTCGTCACCCAACTGACGGATGTTACGCACTGCCATATCATTTCCTCCTCTTGTATTCATTCTATGCGTATTATCTAAAACCCATTCATAGGGTCAAAATCAAACTGCACCGAGACATTGCGAAACTCCCGGTGGCGAAAAATAAACTGTTCCAGCACATCTTTAATTTGTACAAGCGTCTGATATTCCTGATGCTTGAAATACAGCACTCTCCGGTAAACGTCTTTTACCTTCGCAACAGCGGCATCGGTAGGTCCTATCAGCTGTAAACCTGATAATTTCCCTTTGTCCTGCGCCTGGCGGACTTTTTTTGCCAGAAGCTCCATGCTCAAAAACGCTGTCATCTCATCCGAGGATGCCGTCATCATCACCAGCATATGCCCACAGGGAGGATAATGCAAGAGTTCCCGATAGCCAATCTCCGCCTGATAATATTTCTCATAATCCTGTTTGGCCGCCAGCTCTATGGCATAATGGTCAGGACTGTATGTCTGAATAACCACCTCACCCGGCAGCTTTCCCCGCCCCGCACGTCCTGCCGCCTGGGTAATCAACTGGAACGTGCGCTCCGGTCCGTGAAAATCACTGATGTGCAGGGACAAATCTGCCGCCAGAATCCCCACCAGCGTAACATTGGGAAAATCATGTCCTTTGACAATCATCTGCGTACCCACTAAAATATCGGCCTCATGGTTGGCGAATGCAGAAAGGATTTTCTCATAACCGTCTTTGCTGCGGGTGGTATCAAAATCCATACGCAGAACCCGCGCCTGGGGAAAACGTTTCTTAATGATTTCTTCAATTTTCTGGGTGCCTGCCTTAAAACCGCCAATGTACTTTGAACCGCATTCCGGGCAAACGGGCGGTATTTTCTGTGCATGTCCGCAGTAATGACACACCAAATTACCGTTATTATGCTGGCTCAGGGACACATCGCAATGCGGGCATTTCATCACATGCCCACAGGCACGGCAGGAGACAAATCCTGCCAAACCCCGGCGGTTAATGAACAGCATGGCCTGCTGACGGCTTTTCAGCCGCTGTTCCAACAATTCCTGCAGCTGTTCACTGAGGATGGAACGGTTCCCCTGTCTTAATTCTTCCCGCAAATCCACAGTATAACACGTTGGCAGGGGTTTTTTATCAATTCTGTCCTTTAACTGCAGCAGCACGTAATCACCATTCAATGCATGATAGAAACTCTCCATGGAAGGTGTGGCAGAACCTAACAGCACGCTTGCACCCGCCATCCGCGCCCGCTCAACCGCCGTTTCGCGGGCATGGTAGCGGGGCATGGTCTCACTTTTATAACTTGTCTCATGTTCTTCATCTATGATAATCATTCCTAATTGGGAAAAAGGCGTAAATAATGCGGAACGCGGACCTATCATCACATCCAGTTCGCCGTTTTTAGCACGTTCAAACTGGTCATACCGCTCTCCCGCAGACATCTTGGAATTAAGGATGGAAACGCGCTCCCCAAACCTCTGATAGAAACGGAGCACTGTCTGGTACGTCAGCGCAATCTCCGGTATCAGCACAATTGCCTGTCTGCCGCTTCTCACCAGCCGCTCAATAATTTCTATGTATACAGCCGTCTTGCCGCTGCCGGTAACGCCGTGAAGCAGATAGGTGTTCCTCTCCCCCCTGGAAAAATCTTCCCAGATGCGCTCTGCTGCCGCTTTTTGTCCCTCGTTCAGTTTAGGTTTTGCGCCTCCCCGTTTCATTTCTCCCAGCGGACTGCGGTAGGTACGCTGCTCCTCTACGGTGAGAATCCCCAGTTCTTCCATTGCACGTACAACTGCTGCCGTCATATGAAGCTTTCTGGTAACTACCTCATACGGCAGAGGGCTTTGTTCCATGAGATTAGACAAGAGCCTGGCTCTCGCGGTATTGTGCTTTTTCTCAAATACAGCCAACCAGTTCTCCGCTTTCTTCCTGCTCAGGGCAAGGCGAACCATGCGCTGCTTCTTAACGCTCGTTTTCTGCTTAATCGGCAGCACTGTTTTCAATGCCTGGTTCATGGTTGCCCCATAATTCCTGCGCAGCCAGCCCGCCAGGGCAATCAGCTGCGATTCAATGGCAATGCTGCCTTCCACCACGCCGGCGATTTCTTTCAGCCTGGAGACATCAAATTCCGGCGTATCCGTAAGCTCCACAACATACCCGGTGTTCATTCGATTCCCATTGCCGAAAGGCACTTCCACCTGCTGCCCGACCTCAAGCACATCCTGCAAAACGTCAGGCACCTTATACTGAAACGTCTTATCCAGTTTTTCATGTGAAATATCTATGATAATATTGGCATACAACGCCATCTGCCTCACCTGTCTTCCAGTATTTCCTGAATCAATACCCTCTCATCCATAGGATATTTCCTGCCCTTAATTTCCTGGTAATCTTCATGCCCTTTTCCGGCAAGGACAATCACGTCTCCCGGCTGCCCATTGTCAATCACATAGCGGATAGCCTCTTTCCGGTCGGGGATTTCCACATATTTTCCCTCTGTCCTGGCAATCCCCACCTTAATATCGTCTATGATTGCCTGAGGCTCCTCAAACCTGGGATTATCCGAGGTAATGACTGTCAGGTCTGCCAGTCTTCCTGAAACCTCGCCCATTTCATAACGGCGCAGCTTTGAGCGGTTGCCCCCACAGCCAAACAGACAGACCAGACGTGTGGGCTCATATTCTCCCAGCGTCGTCAGAAGGCTCTCAAGACTCATAGCATTGTGAGCATAATCTATCATCAGCGTAAATGTATCCGAGACTTTCACCATCTCAATCCTGCCTTTGACCTTTGCCGCCTTCAGCGCCTGCTTCATGTCCTCCAGCGTTACCTTGAAATGACGGCAGATCGCAATCGCAGTCAGGGAATTATATATGCTGAACTTCCCAGGCACGTCAATTTCAATTTCCGTATTTACCAGCCCTTCCGCCTTATAAGAAACGCCAAGATATCCCGGCTTCTTCACCAGCCGCGGCTCCTTCGCCCTTAAATCTGCATTTTCAGAAAAACCAAATGTCTCCAATTCACAGGTATGACCCTCGAGCACTTTCTGCCAGCGCTTATCATCCATATTGACAATCCCTGTCTTACACTGTCTGAACAGTCTTCCTTTACAGTCCATATATTCTTCAAAAGAGGAATGTTCTCCGGGTCCGATATGGTCCGGCTCGATGTTCGTAAATATACCAATCTCAAAGGGAATCCCCGCTGTACGATGCATCATCAGCCCCTGGGAGGATACCTCCATCACCACGCATTGGCAGCCTGCTTCTGCCATCTGATGGAAATAGCTCTGCACAATCCAAGATTCCGGCGTTGTGTTATTTGCCGGAATCACTTTATCACCGATAATGGCTTCAATCGTGCCAATCAGCCCCACCTTATAACCTGCATTTTCCAAAATGGATTTGACCATATAGGTGGTTGTAGTCTTTCCCTTGGTCCCGGTAACGCCGATAACTTTTAATTTCTCTGCCGGATAGTGAAACCAGGCACAGGATAAAAGCGCCAGCCCATATCGGCTGTCTTCTACCTTAATCACTGTGACATCCTCCGCCACCTCCACATCTTCCTGCACCAAAATGGCGCTGGCGCCCTTCGCCGCCGCTTCCCCGGCAAAAGTATGACCATCCACGGCAGTGCCCTTGATACATACAAACAGACAGCCTGGCTTCACTTTTCTGGAATCATAAACCAATTCCGTAATTTCTTTATCTATGCTTCCCTGTACCACCGTGTAGTCCAGGCGTTCCAACAATTTTTCCAATCGCTCCATTCTCATTCCTCTTTTCTAAAATGGGTATTCAGCTTATTATATGATATATCTTGGGTTTTGGCAAGTTTGGGACAATTTAAATCATGAAACTCAAAACTGAATGTGCAGAGCAAACATCAAAACTGTAATCCAAGCAAAAAGAACTGTCGCCCTAATATAAATTCCAGCCATAGAATCGCTCAAAAGAACGAATCTATCAGTGCAACAGCCCTTTCATGTTAACCGATAATATAGTTAAGGAAGCACTGGTTAAAGCGTTTTCCGCTCGTCTGCTCGTACCAGCTCAATTCTCTGACTTTATCTCATAAAATTATTTCGTCGCTTTTCCTAATGGATTATTTTAGACGATACATTTTTCCCTTTGTCTTTCCGTTGTCCTCTAACATTTCTAGAGCAACCATCTCTTTTAGCAATTGTTTTGTTCTTGTTTCCTTAAGTCCTAGCAAATCAGCAACTTCCAATGTCTTATGCCACTCCCTATCATTCATATAATTTAATATGGCACTAAATTGCTCCCGGTTTTCTTAGATAATCTTTTCGTTGTCCTTTCTTCTTTAATTTCAAATAAATTTCGGCTATTGTTTTTGGATATATTTCCAGAACAATCTTTCGCCACTGTTTGCTGAAAAAAAGCTGGATGGATTGGAATCCTGATTCTCATAGCCCTTCTGTCTTTATCTGTAAAGAACTCCGCTCTCATAGAACCATTCTTTCTTAACTCTTCTTGTATTGTCGGTATTCCTGTCGAATGTCCTTCAGACAAATCTAATTCTTTCAAAAATTCACCTAATCTACGATTTCTATGATATCTTGAAACAAACCTTTTGCCTTCCGCAATTGTTTTTTCAGAAACAGAACGGTCTATCCCTGAAAAATTCATAATATTGATACAGTCTGGTTCAATTTCAATCGTTACCGGCTCACAAGACATGTAATCTCTGTGATAGAACGCGTTTACAACAGCCTCTTCAATTGCCTGATATGGATAAAGTTATATTGGGATAATCAACGCTCAGGCTTGGATTTTTAACACTTCCTTCCGGGAAAGACGTCATCTGGACAAACGTATATCTGAAAAATTTTTCCGGATACTCACAGAACATCATTAAAGCAACATTCTGAATATATCTAAACTCTTGCGTTCCTTCCAATAACTGCATATCCTCCAGAATTGCTTCTACGCCACGTTCCCGTACCTGTTTTGCAAGCCTGCTTCCTGTTTTTCGCAAATGGTTTTCCAATAGTACTGGAGAAATATCGTCAAATGTTGCCTTATGATTAGCCCTGCAATCAAAAGGAGTTTGGTCTGACATATTGATAAGTTCTTTTTCCTGCTCCAGATTCGCTTTTACTGAATTGGTCAAATAACGAATGTAATAATTATACTTTCTGTCTTTTTTACTTGTTATATATTCAGGAATCTTATATGGACGTTGCTGACCAGTCCTTACAACAATCACCAATATCCATCGATTATCTACTTGCGTTGGTACGATTTTAGAAAAATACGCTGGTGAAATTAAATTATTATATCCAAGCATTTCTTTTTGAATTTTATCAAGCAGATTTTCTGCAATTCCTTTTACAGGTCCTTTCCGCTATACCATCTTTCTCATTTTCTTCTACATTTTTTGCAACCCATTGCTTCATCTGTTCTATTGTTCCATGATAATGCAATATTGCAAGTTCAAAAGTTGTATATCTATAATTATCTCCCAAACATTTTCGTTGAAAAACCTTATGTTCACCGAAAATAACCTTATTATATCCACTTTCATTTATTCCCGCGAGCAATGAACCAAGCAGCCGCGCTTGCGCGGATATTTGGCGAATGCCGCGAGGGTCAAATACCCCGCCCCTTGGGCGGGGTATTTGACTGCCTCTTCAATCTCTTCTGCCATATACTTATTTTGCTCAAATAGTATTCTTTCTACTCTTCAAATCCAAATTTTGAAAACTGCTGATTTATGTTTTCAGTGTATATCAAATTCTATACAGATTCAAGAGACTGACAGACAAAAGAAAACAAAAAATTAGTAATTTTACTTGCATAAACTTCATAAACCAAGTATGCTATAAATAACAAAACTGGAACTTTTAATGGAGGAATCATATGATTGAACAAAGAAATATTGCCTTATGCATTGTCTTGACTATTGTCACCTGCGGCTTCTACGGTATCTATTGGTTCATACGAATTACCGATGAAACAAACGAAGTATCCAGCAGGGTAGGAGAAATCACAGGTATCGGGGCTTTCCTTCTGTCCCTGATAACCTGCAGCCTTTACGATTTATACTGGGCATACAGACAAGGGGAAAAACTCAATATAGCAAAATCTGACTATGGCATTCCCACAGACGACAACAGCCACATCATATATCTTCTGCTGTGCCTGTTTGGACTTCAGATTGTGGCTCTCGCACTTATGCAGAATGAGCTGAATAAAGTGGCATACTATACATAGGATTTTAAAAGCTGGACAAAAGCTGTCAGTATGCTATAATGGTTAGTAACGTAAGCTGGCAAAATGAAAGGAGAAAGTTTATGATTCAGCGCAGAGAAATTGCCATATGCATTATCCTGTCCATCGTGACATGCGGCATCTATGGCATCTATTGGTTTATATGCATTACAGACGAGACTAATATTGTCTCGGGAAGAACAGGAGACACTTCTGGCGTCGTTGCATTCCTTCTTTCCCTGATAACATGTAATATTTACGGTCTGTATTGGGCTTACAAGCAAGGTGAGAAGATTGACCAGGCAAAGAACGACCGCGGCATTCCTTCAAGCAGCAGTGGTATCGCATACCTTTTGCTGTGTCTGTTTGGTTTCTCAATTGTCGCATACGCGCTTATGCAGAACGACCTGAATAAGTTGGCATAATTATGAGAAGAAAGCGTCTGATACGAGTAATTACATATGCGCTTTGCATTTTCACGGCGGGTCTTGTATATGGCACATTTGCCAAATATACGGGACTCGCCATTCCGTGTCCTATCTACACAATAACCGGACTGAAATGCCCAGGCTGCGGCGTAACCCGCATGTGCATGGCCCTGATGCAGCTTGATTTTGACAAAGCATTCTCCTGCCATCCTGTGCTGTTTCTGCTGCTGATACCGATGTGTGTTGTCTGTATGGGCTATGCAGTCACGTATGTAAAAGACGGAACCAAAAATTTAAAACCCTGGCAGAATGTTATCCTGTATATCAGCATTGTGCTGCTGACCGGCTATGGCCTGGTACGAAATATAATGTAAAGATATTTTGAAAATTGATTTCTGTGGTTTTTTGACAAAAACATTGACAGCCCCCTATAGTGAAAGGCAGCGGAACTACATACCGCTGCCTTTGCTCATGCTTTTTATTTTACAGTTAAGGACTATTTTACGGTTATCTTACACTTAGCAGTTTTCCCGCTCTGGGTCTTCACCGTAATCGTTACCTTTCCTTTCTTCTTAGCCTTTACCTTTCCGTTTTTCACAGTAGCAATCTTTTTATTAGAGGTCTTCCAGGTAAGCTTATCTGTTGAATTGGCCGGGGTCTTTGTTGCCTTTAATTTTAATGTCTTGCCTACCTTCAATGTCGCCTTCTTCTTAGAAAGCTTCACTTTCTTCGCCGGAATCTTGACAGTAACCTTAATCGAGGCCTTCTTACCGCTCGTTGTCGTTACCGTGATGGTGGCTGTTCCTTTGTTCACAGCTTTGACTTTACCAGCTGCAACAGTTGCTACCTTGGGGTTGCTTGTCTTCCAGGTAAGCGTATCCGTTGCATTGGATGGAGCCATTATTGCTACTAATGTCAATGTCTTGCCTTTATTTAATGTTGTGGAAGACGGTTTCTTTATCTTAACGCTCGTTGCCGGAACTTTTACTGCCGGACCACCCATTGCCGCATCTGTTACCGTAACGTTGTAAGTCGCCGCAGCTGCCGCATTGTCTGCAGAAGTTGCCGTGATAACAGCAGTGCCTTGCCCTACCGCTGTGACAACGCCGTTCGCAACCGTTGCCACCTTATTATTGGAGGTAGACCATATAACACCTTTATTTGTCGCATCAGACGGTGCAACCGTTGCTATCAACGTTGCCCTCTCACCCTTTTTCAGGCTTCCCGAGGAGGCATTGAGGGTAATCCCTGTTACACCCACTTTACTGACCCTTACCGTACATGTCGCAGTTTCTCCATTATTATCAGCAGTAACGGTGATTTTTGCTGTTCCGGCAGCAACAGCTTTGACCTTGCCGTTCTCATCAACCGTTGCAATGTTTTCCTTATCGGACTTCCATTTTACCGTTTGTGTCGTTATGGTATCCGGCTTAACTGCCGCCGTCAATGTTACCTCTTCGCCAACCTTAAGGCTAAGACTCGATTTACTCAGTTTAACATCTGTAACTGTCACTGCACAGCTAGCTGTCTTGCCATTCTTTGTCGTTGCAACTATATTCGCCGTGCCGGCGCCCACGCCCGTGACTACGCCGTTTTCCACCGTTGCAACAGATTCATCCTCGCTAGACCAGGTAACCGATTTGTCTGAGGTTGCCTCTGGCAAAACGGTTGCAACGAGTTCTTCTGATGTATCGCCTCTCTTAATCTCCAGGGACTCTTTGGAAAGGGAAACGCTGTCAGCCACAATTGGCTGAGTCTTTCCGCTGACTGCAGAAGACCTCACGATTTCCTTGCCGCCGACAACTGCTCCTACATAATAATTATATTCTGTATCTGAATCCAAATCAGAATCTGTGTATGTATAAGTCCTTCCCGGACTGTCCACTTCTCCGAGGGAGGCAAATTTGAGGTTGTCAATTGCAATGTTTGCCCAGCGCTGATTGCTGGCATTTTTGGTACCTGTAAAACTTAAGGTTGCATAGGACAGCTCTTCCGGTTCCCCTTCTCCTTCTTCTGCCGCCGGCTCTTCTGGCGTTTCCAGTGTATCCGGAATTGTCACGCTGCCGCTCTTAACATATTCTTCCGCTTCCCTTTCAAATTCATAGGAGATTTTCTTCTCTGTCGGGTTAACATCAAGCGTAATCGTATTCCATACGCTCCTTACTTTATCCCCACCCTCGCCAAAATCATAGACCTCGGCATCATTCAGATAAATCTTGTTGTCGTTCGCATCGTACTCCAGTTTGGCGACATAGCCGCTTGCCGCATCATTTTCCGTAATCTCCTTGTCCGCAAGGTAAAGGTAACTGCTGCAAACGCCCCTGTCCTTGACGCCGTCATTTGTGTGATTCGGGAGCGCAAAATTTAGCTGCAGACGCGCCTGTCCATTTAAGGCTGCCACATCCGTCAGCTTCTTATGGAACGTCGTCTTCTGGTCAAGATTCGTGCTGATATACATAAATGCACCGTCATAGTTCTGCAACACTGTCTTCTTGAGGAATTGTGTATTATTCGCACAGTCAGAATTTGACCTGTCAACTACCAGTCCTATGTAGTGTGTCTCGGAACTCGGGTTCGTAACTGTCCAGTCCCCATTTTCCGGGACAAGCAGATTCCTCATTTTTTCCTCTGTCGTTCCATCGCCAAGAGTATAAGAATTGAAGTCATCCTCTACATATACTTCCGTCTCCCCCAAAACCTTGCTGGCCGTGTAATTACCCTCTGCGTTAATATCTGTAAATTCTGCAACCTTTGTAAAGGAAGCATCCGCTGCTTTCTTGCGGTAAATATTATAGCTGTCTGTCTCTACTCCATTGTTATCAATCGCAAGTGTAGCGCTGTTTGTCGTTGTTGCGCTTACGGAGACGGTCGGTGCAGGAACTGTCTGAATATCGCCGGAATTCAAATCCGCTGCCTCTGTCTCACCTTTCATTGCCACAACCTTATAAGTGTAGACCTTGTTCAAATCCACGGTCACATCTTTGCAGTAGAAGAGACCTTCGGAATTGATTCCCGTCTGAATCTTAGGTATCTCTGTAACCGTCACTGCACTCATCGCCGGTGGATAAACCGTATCGCCGGAAGCGCTGGCGCTTGCCGCAATGCGCAGCTTGCCATCAATCACACTGACAGTACGTTCACTGACGGCAGTCGCATTGTTCACCGCATGGCGGTCCGCCTGTACTCCCTGGAACCAGAATACAGAGATATTCCTGCCGGTGACAAATCCGCTGTGCGTGGCAGATACCTTATAACTGCCATTAGGAACATCCACGACAAATTCCATATAACTCTGCCCCGCTTCTAAAGCAGCTCCTCCCGCAGTCAGGGCGCCGCCTGCCGGCGGAACGATGGTCGCAAAGTCTCCATTGAGGACGTCTTCTGACATTTTCTTGCCATCTGTCCTGTTACTAAAGGTAAGGGTTCCTCCTTCTGCCGTCGGAACCCCTGTGGTAAATCCATAACCCTGCTCTGCCGAGTAGTAGGCATTCTCCTGGGAAACCGATGTATACCCTTGCGCAAGGCAGGATATGGGCGCCTCTGCCCCTTCTTCCGTCACTTCCTCATTTGCTCCAAAGTCAAATTTCCAGGTTCTGGCGGAATTCCCATCAGCGTCGAGCGTGGAAATTGCCTGAGGGGTCGCAGTTGCACCGTCATCACCTGTAACTAACTCCGTACGATATACGCGGTAGCCCGTCACCGCCTCATCTTCCAATTTGTTCCATGTCAGCTTCGCGCCCTTCTTGTCCAGGGCAACCTGTGCCGAAATCGCAGGCACTGACTCTTCTGCCATAACCTCCACTGGCGGTGCCACGCTGAGGCTGCCAACCGCCATTACTGCTGCCATGGCAACTGCAGCAATCTTCTTCATGTTTCTAAGTTTCATGTCCATCCTCCTTTGTAGTTTTAAAAATTCTCTGTTCAATCCCCTCCATTCAAGAGATTATGCGAGCAGTGTAATTTTTAATAATTATACAACTTTTCTAAAAAAATGGCAACCGTTATGTTTAATTTCATCATAACGGCTGCCATGCGGTAAAATAACTCGCTCAAAATTGCCAAGAAAGTCTATTATTATTAAATAAAAATCTATAAAACTGCCAAAAACAGCCAACGGACAGACTGTACATCAATCGCTTTCATCCAACCCCTGCTCCTGCAATTTCTGAATCTCGGGAAATGCGGAAAGCATAGGTCTCACATCACTGCCTTTGATTTTGCGCTGCACATAGTTGGCGGTAATCTTTACCACAACCGGTGATAATGTCAGCACACCAATCAAGTTGGGAATAGCCATCAGCCCATTAAATGTATCAGATAAATCCCATGCCAGCTGAAGCTTCATGGTTGCTCCGAAAACAATAAACACAATGAATATTACACGGTAAATTATTGTTGCCTTTGAACCAAAGAGATACTCAAACGCCTTCGTTCCATAATGGCTCCAGCCAAGAACTGTTGAGAACGCAAACAGCAGAATGGCAACTGCGATAAATGCAGGTCCCAACGTGCCAAATACTTTGGAGAACGCTTCACCAACCAGGGCAGACCCCTCAGAACTGCTTAACACTTTGCCTGTATTTAAATCCACCAGACCGGAGGACAAGACTACAAATGCCGTCAAGGTGCAGACAACTATCGTATCGGCAAATACCTCAAAGATGCCCCACATGCCCTGACGCACTGGTTCCTTTACATTAGAACTGGAATGCACCATAACGGAAGAACCAAGACCTGCTTCGTTAGAGAACACGCCGCGCTTCATACCCCAGGTGATTGCCAGCTTTATGCCGGAACCGACAATACCGCCGCCCACAGCTTTCATGGCAAACGCCCCTTTAAATATAGCAGAAAACACTGCGCCAAACTGCCCGATATTTATAACGCATACAACTACAGCGCCTACTATGTATAAAACCGCCATCACCGGCACTAATTTCTCCGTCACAGAAGCAATCCTTTTGATACCGCCCAAAATTACCAGGCCCGCCAGCGCCATCAATATGATACCAGTGGCAAGCGTAGGGATATGGAACGCTGCTTTCATATTGCCTGCTATAGAGTTAATCTGGCTCATATTACCGATTCCAAAAGATGCCAGCAGACAGAATAAGGAAAACAGGACTGCCAACACTGCGCCAATACCCTTCATACCTTTCTTGGCGCCTAAGCCGTCCCTCAGATAATACATGGCGCCGCCGCTCCACTCGCCTTTCTCGTTCTTCTTGCGGTAATAAATACCGAGGACATTTTCAGAAAAATTTGTCATCATGCCGAAAAATGCCACTATCCACATCCAGAAAATTGCTCCCGGTCCGCCAGAAATTAAAGCACTGGATACACCGACAATATTACCCGTTCCTATGGTAGCCGCCAATGCCGTGCACAACGACTGAAACTGCGAGATTGACTTGTCTTCTGACCCGGTATGCTTCGTAATATGCCGGTCTGTAAAGATACTGCCCAGCGTGTGCTTCATCCAATAGCCAAAATGTGAAATCTGAAATACCTTTGTCAACACGGTCATCAAGATGCCCGTACCCACCAGCAGCACCAACATGGGAATACCCCAGACAAAGCTGTTAATGGCGCCGTTAATCTTTTCAACCAACTCAATCATACTATTCACTCCTCTTCCTTTGTTTGCTACATTACAAAAACGCAGCAGATAAGCATTGTCTTACCTGCTGCCACATGTATGCCCTATTAATAAATTATCATAGTATGATTGGACTGTCAAGAATCAAAACTGTCCCGCTTAGAGAGATAGACTACCGCAAGCGCCGTTATCAGCACACCTCCTTTGACGGCAGGCAGTATGTAATATGGAACGGAACAGAGCGTCAGCCCATTTTCCAAAATGACAATCAACCCAGAGCCTATCACTGTTCCCAGAGCAGTTGGTTTCTCCATACCTCCCACAGACCTGCCCACAAACACTGCTGCCAACGCGGGCATCAGATAATTGTCACAGCCGCAGAGCTGCGCTGCCGTGTTGCGCGAACATACAACCATTGCACCTATGGCAATGAAAGCCGCTGTAACCATCCCTGCCAGAAAGCGGTACCGTTTCACCGAAATACCAGATAATGCCGCTGCCGTTCTGTTTGAACCTATAGCATAGAGAAATGCGCCCTGCTTTGTGTGCTGCAGAAAAATATGCGCTGCCAGTACACAGGCAAACATAATCACAATAATCCAGGGCGCTTTGCCGATACTTACAAAATCCTCCCCAAAAAAGGTCCTCTCAGGCAATACACCGCCGGGCTGCAGCATTCCCGCCGAGATTGCCCCGCCTCCGGTAAACCACTGCCCCAGACCCTGATGGACAAACATCAGCGCACACGTTGCCAGCATATCCGGAATCTTACATACGAGAATTAAAAACAGCGTAAACAGATAAGCCGCCATCGTAAACAATACGCAGATTACTGCCGACAGGAAAAGATTCATGCCATACCACAGATAACACGCCATAAACACATACCCCGAACAGCTTGCAAGCGTACAGGCAGACATATCGAACCCATCACAGGCAAGCGTAACCGTCAGTGCAATTGCCAGTATTGTTGTAATCGACATGGAAAGCAGGATATTCGTAAGATTTGCAAACGAAAGAAAAGATGTCCCTTTGTAAGCGGAAAAAAACAAAATACACAGAAAAATTGCAATTACTGCCGACCAATCCAGCAAAAATCCTCCCAGTCTCTTTTTTTGTACATCAGCCATCACTATCCTCCATTCTCACTAAGCCCGCAACGGCGCACCCACGCAATAATACATGACCTCCCTATTTAGTCAAGTCTTTTTTCCCTATTTTTCAAGGATTTTTTAGTTA
>CAJUHY010000032.1:30785-31019 GCA_910585895.1 uncultured Lachnospiraceae bacterium | reverse complement strand
GCATTGCATTGTTGTTTCATGCAGCACATTTTCATAAGAACTGATGATTTTCTGAGCGTTGGAAATTCCGATTCCCTGATGCCCGGCCTTTGTACTAAAGCCTTTTTGCTTCAACCTATGCAGCGCCACGCCGTTATCCCGAAAGCGATTGCTTATAATAATTGACACACCAGACTTATTCGAAATAATATTTAAGCCTATTTGCGGCTGCTGTGTTTCCAGCGCGGCTTCAAT
>CAJUHY010000032.1:0-30775 GCA_910585895.1 uncultured Lachnospiraceae bacterium | reverse complement strand
CCAGTATTCTGGCAAGATCTACGGTATCTATGAAAAAGCTGTCCACTCGATCGGGAATATCAATCGTGACGTCAACCCCAGACTCATGGGCGTAAATCATTTTTGCGGAGAGCAGACTCTTGATTTCCAACACACCGATATTACAAAGTTGATTCAGCTTGTAATCCCCCTGATCCATCAGACTCTTCGTCGGAAAGATTTTGTCTTCAAAAAATTTCTTTAATTCGTCCATATCCCCATTTTCAATATAACCGGTTATAGAGAGCAAAATGTTAACGTAATCATGCTTAAAGGAACGCAGACCGTTATACATGACTTCCAAATTGTGTGTGTAGTCCTGTAAATCCTGCAAGGCTTTCTGTTTTGCCTCTGTCTGTATCTGTTCCAGATAAGAACGGCGCATAGCCAGAAGCAAAAAAAGCATAACAAGCAGATACCCTGAAATATGTAAGACATTATTATAAATCATTTTGCCGACAGAGCCATTTTGTCCCGGAATCAAATTATCGAACAGATAAATGGTTATAAGGAGCAATAATGCGGCATCAATCAGATACCACATCTGCGGAAGGCGTAAAACGCCTTTGCCTGACAGTAATAATTTTTTAAGCAGTTTGCCGCAAAACAGCGTAATATAATAAAACAGCAAAATGTGAATCAGCCTGACAATGAAAGAAACATACTGCTGGGAGATGAAAGACAGGGGAATCAGCGTATGCAGAAGAATTGTTAAAAAATTATCTGCCACGATGGTAAGCACACACCCAATCATGCCCATGCAAACATTCTGTGCTGCAGTATCTCGGTAAGCAGTCAATCCATAAACACAAACGGCCACCAGAATACCGAACAGGCCGTATGGGATACAGGACAGGAGCGTTACAGGCGTTCCGGCAAGCAACAGAAGCATATAGAGCGCCAGAAGCGCTTTCAGGCTCATGCGCTGCGGCCACACATTGCGAATGGCAAGAGAAAGCTGAAAAAAAGACGACAGCATTTCAATCGATTTCTCCTTTCTGGATTTACTTCCCTGATTATACCGTATGCGATTCCTTGTATCAAGTGTTGTTCAGCGAAAATAATCTGTTTTGGAAGAAGTTTTAGAATGTCAAAGACAGAGTCGGCAAATTTTCGGCTTTAAATACTCATATTCTCAAGAAAAAGAAATTTTTTTAAAATTTTATAAAAAAGTACTTGCATTTTTAAATGAATTCGTATATAATACAATCTGTTGAACAACGATGGCCCATCGCCAAACGGTAAGGCAACGGACTCTGACTCCGTCATTTCAAGGTTCGAATCCTTGTGGGCCAGCTGGATACCTGTCACTTACAGTGATGGGTATTTTTCATTCTATAGGAAAGAACTTGTCACGCTAAAGCGTGAAAGCGTCTTTCTGATAGAATAAAAATAATATGCGCACTCGTGCAGAGGAAAGCACAAGAGGGAGGAAGCAATGTATAGTTTTGACAGCAGGATTCGTTACAGTGAGGTGGACAGCCAGAGACATGTCACTTTGCCCTCCATCATAGATTATTTTCAGGATTGCAGTAATTTCCAGTCGGAAGAGCTGGGGGTCGGCATAGATTATCTGATAGGGCATGGTCTGGTCTGGGTGCTGTCTTCCTGGCAGATAGAGGTCAGCCGTTATCCGCAGATGGGAGAACATGTGAAAGTCAGTACCTGGCCCTATGGGTTTAAAGGGTTTTTCGGATACCGTAATTTCACAATGGAAGATGATGCAGGAGAGCTTCTGGCATATGCCAATTCCGTATGGACACTGTTGGATGTGGAGAAGGGAAGACCGGCAAGGCTTACGCCTGAAATGCAGCAGGCATACCAACTGTCACCGCAGCTGGAGATGGAATGTGAGTCCAGGAAAGTTGCATTCCCACAGGAGATGGAGGCCCGGGAACCGTTTCCGGTGCATAAGTACCATATAGACACAAATAACCATGTGAACAACGGAAAATATGTGAGTATGGCGCAGGAGTATCTGCCAATGGGCTTTTGTACCGGCAAGCTGCGCGTAGAATACCGCAAGGCGGCAGTATATAGAGACATCATTTTTCCCTTTGTTGCGAAAGAAAAGGAAAAAATTATCGTAAAGCTGGCAGATGAAGAGGGAAATCCCTACGCGATTGTGGAGTTGGAGGAGAAGAAATGTTTCGATTAGGAGAAAATCAGACGCTTGTTGTTGTGAAAGAAGTAGAATTCGGCATTTATCTGGCAGAAGACGGACAGTCTGACACAAGAGTGCTGCTCCCGGCAAGGCAGGTTCCTGAGGGGACGGGAATCGGCGATGAGATAGAGGTCTTCCTGTATAAGGATTCCCAGGACCGGCTTATTTCCACGACTAAGGAGGCTAAGCTGAAAATGGGGGAAGTGGCAGCGCTTACCGTAGAGTCGGTGCAGCAGATTGGAGCCTTTTTAGATTGGGGATTAGAAAAAGACCTTTTCCTTCCATATAAAGAGCAGATTGGCAAGATTCGGGCAGGGGATAATATTTTGGTGAGGCTGTATATTGATAAGAGCCACCGGCTCTGTGCCAGCATGAAAGGCCTATATGACATGCTTGAAACAGACTCCCCTTATCAGAGGGGTGATATGGTTCATGGGCGTGTCTATGAATTTGGTAATGATTTCGGCACTTTTATCGCGGTGGATGATAAATATTCAGCAATGCTTCCCAGACACGAGGACTGCAGTTTTCTGCGGATAGGCGATAGTGTTGAGGCGCGGGTATCAGGAGTGAAGCCTGACGGCAAACTGGACCTCACCTTGCGGGAAAAGGCCTATATGCAGATGGATAAGGATGCAGAGCTGGTGTTGCAGGCATTGGATGAGTATGCAGGTGTTCTGCCCTTTAATGACAAGGCTTCTCCTGAAGTGATTATGCGGGAAATGAAAATGAGCAAGAATGCTTTTAAGCGTGCTGTTGGACGTTTATATAAGGAACGTAAGGTAGAAATCACAGATAAAAGTATCCGCAGGATATAGGAGGGTGGCATGTCTCAAAACAAAAGTGTAAACCGATTGTTTTTAACTGTGGTAGTTGTGTATATTGGGGTAAGTCTTGGATTTAGCGCCCTGATGTCATCGATACCGGCACTGGCAAAACTGCCGATTTATGTTTCTCTGCTGCTGTCCCAGGCGCTTATTTTTGTTCCCTGCTTTGTTTACTGTAAATGGAAGCAGCTGAAAATAAGCGAATTTATTCCTTATCGGAAAATCAATTTTGTTACTATTATACTGGTAGTTATCTGTACTTATCTGATGTATCCGTTGATAATTGTATTGAATGCAATTTCTATGCTGTTTTCCACCTCAGGGACAGCCAATGTGATGCAATTGATGCAGGGACAGAATTTTATTTTGAGTACATTGTTCATGGCTTTGCTGCCGGCATGTGTGGAGGAATTCATGTTTCGCGGCGTACTGTTCCAGACGTACCGCAGGAGCAAAATGCTTCCGGCAATTTTCCTCAGTGCATTTTTGTTTGGCTGTATGCATATGAATCTGAATCAGTTCATGTATGCGTTTGCGCTTGGTGTGTATCTGGCGTTTTTGGTGGAAGCCACCGGAAGTATTTTCAGCTCCATGATAGCGCATTTTACTTTGAATTTTACCAGTGTTGTCCTCAGTTTTCTGCTTCCTTATCTGTATGAGGCGGTAGGCATGTCCATGGAAGATACAAGTCCGCAGGTGGGAATGGGTGGTCTGGCCTCCAATATGGGAAGTAATGAACTGTTAACATTTTTAATGGGCATCATGATTTGGCTGATGGTAGCAGTGGGCACAACGGCTGCTGCTTATGGCATTTATGTGGCAATCTGTAAGATAAACGGACGGTGGAAATACGTGAAAGGGATGTTCAGAACAGGGACGGGAGAGCGTTTGCTTTCAGTTACTCTGGTTCTGGGTATTCTTATCACATTTATATTTATGGGCTTGACGATTCTTTTGGAACATTTTTAAATACAAAGAGCAGATTACCATTGGTAATCTGCTCTTGCCTGTGAGATACGTTTAGACGGAAATATCAATATTTCCCCCTAAGTGCGGAGTCACGGACTGCTCCATAATCTTAATCATGGAGTCTCCCATAGTCTCTACCGCATCCAGTTGTTTGCTCAACATAAGAACGCCAATGTCGCCGTTGAGCTTTGTCATGCTTAAAGCAGTTGATAAAGAAGCAATATCCATTGCACATTCCTCCTTTCGTGTTTTATTATGGCATGAAAAGGGGAAAAATGCAAACTGGAATATATAATAAACAGGAGGTCATTTATGTTGTATGATGTGATTATTTTGGGGAGCGGACCGGCTGGCCTGAGCGCTGCGGTCTATGCACAGCGTGCGCGTTTCCAAACGCTTGTGATAGAAGAAAAGCCGATGAGCGGCGGACAGATTCTTGACACTTATGAGGTGGACAATTACCCGGGCTTGCCAGGGATTACCGGGTTTGAGCTGGGGCAGAAATTTCGTAACCATGCAGACCTGACCGGAGCGGAGTTTGTCAATGAACAGGTGAAAGAAATTCAGATAAAAGATGACAGGAAACTGGTGATTACCAATAAAGAAACTTATGAAACCAGGGCTTTGATTCTCGCTACCGGAGCCAGGCATCGCAAATTAATGGTCCCAGGAGAGGAGAAATTAACCGGAATGGGCGTTTCCTATTGCGCGACCTGCGATGGGGCGTTTTTCCGTGGGAAATGCGTGGCGGTTGTCGGGGGCGGAGATGTTGCGCTGGAGGATGCGTTATTTCTGGCCAGAGGATGTGAGAAAGTTTATCTTATTCACCGTCGGGATGAATTTCGGGGAGCAAGAATTCTGCAGGAGCGCGTGAAAGAGACAGAAAATATTGAACTTGTGCTGAACAGTACAGTGTCGGAGATTCGTGGAGAGGAACAGGTCTCATCCCTGATTGTGCACAACCGTATAGAGGAAAAGGAACAGGAAATTCAGGTACAGGGTGTATTTATTGCGGTGGGAATCCAACCGAATACGACGGCGGCAGAATCTATTGTGGAACAGGATGAACAGGGGTATATCATTGCCAGTGAAGATACAAAAACCAGTGTGCCCGGTATTTTTGCGGCAGGTGATGTGCGCACAAAACAGCTTCGGCAGGTGATTACTGCAGCAGCGGACGGAGCGAATGCGATTACCTCCGTGGAACGGTATCTCAGCGGTCAATAACGAACTTGTCACTATTTACAGTATGGATGTAAATAGTGACATAAATTTGTAAAATATTATGGTTGACATAGTACAAGCCCTTTGTTATAATAAGTCCTGTAATAAAATTGTAACAAATGAGGAATTCCGAGAGGAATTTGTAACAATAAAAAAGATAAGATGACTAAGATGGAGGGTAAGATGAACAGGAATTCAATTCGAAGAGCAACTACATGTTGTCTGACCGCAGCAATGGTATTGTCCGGAAGTTCTTTAGTAACACATGCAGCAGTTAATGCAGGCGCAGGAGGCTTAATCTCAGCAGATCAGCAGGAAGTGCAGGTTGAGACAGGTTCTACGGCAGGCGTTTCGGAAATGATTGCGAAGTCTTTGGGCAAAGGTTCAGACAGTTCTGCACAGGTGGCTCAGAATAAGAAAGCTGTTGTGAAGTCTGAATATGACGATATAGCAATCGCTCAGGTTGATAATTATGTGAATGTCCGTTCTTCCGCAAGTGAGGAAGGAGAAGTGCTTGGCAAATTATATAATGATTCCGCTTGTACAGTACTCGGAACAGAGGGAGACTGGTACAAGATTCATTCCGGTGATGTGGAAGGCTACATAAAGGCAGAGTTTCTGGTATTAGGGAATGCAGAACTTGCTAAGTCCGTAGGACGCCGTGTGGCAGACGTTAAGACAGAATCTTTGAATGTACGTTCCGATGCAACTACAGACGCAGAGCTTTTGGGACAAGTGCCGGAAGGTGAAGAGCTTACTGTTGTAGAAGAGAAAGACGGATGGGTAAAGGTTTCCATCGAAGAAGGTGAAGGCTGGGTTTCCAGTGAATTCGTTGACTGCAGTACCCACTATATTGTAGCTGAATCCAAAGAGGCAGAGGAAGCTCGTCTTAAGAAGGAAGAAGAAGAGAGATTGGCAGCAGAGGAAGCAGCAAGAAGAGCATCCGCTTCCAGAAGTTCTTCCAGTTCCTCACGTTCATCTGGCTCCTCCAGCAGTGCAACATCTAATAGAAGCTATGCTCCGCCAAGTGGTGGAAATGGACAGGCAGTTGCCAATTACGCTTGCCAGTTTGTAGGCAATCCTTATGTATATGGCGGGACGAGCCTGACAAATGGAGCAGACTGTTCTGGATTTGTAATGAGTGTATATGCAGCGTTTGGTGTAGGATTACCACATTCCTCCAGTGCATTGGCAGGTGTTGGTTATGGTGTTGATCCGGGAGCTATGCAGCCTGGCGATATTGTTTGCTACAGCGGACACGTTGGAATCTATGTAGGCAACAATACGATTGTACATGCAAGTACGGAAGCGACAGGAATTAAATATACTTCTCCTGCAAATTATCGTGCTATCGTAGCAGTTAGAAGAATTTTCTAAGAATATATCAGAGCAAGAGTACCGGATTACAGTTTACTGTAATCCGGTTTTTTTATCTTCTTATAGGAAAGGAACAGTCATGGCGCAGAGCACATTTGAAAAGATATATGAAGTAGTAAAGCAGATTCCCTGTGGACAGGTGGCAACTTATGGACAGGTGGCAGCGATTGCTGGCAATAAGCGGTGGGCGAGGGTGGTCGGTTATGCATTGCATGCCAATCCTGACCCTGACAATATTCCCTGCCACCGGGTGGTCAACAAGGAGGGAAGAGTTTCAGAAGCATTTGCCTTTGGCGGCGGCAACCGCCAGATGGAACTTTTAAAAGCGGAAGGGGTGGAGTTTGTGGATGGTAATGTGGATATGACACGCTATCAGTGGGAACGGCCTTTGTACTGAGGAAAAAGTTGTTGCACAATTCATAATTTTGTAACAAATATTCTTTGCTGCAAAATGAAGAAAAGTTTTGACAAATTTCGACATTAACAATCTGCACAAAAAAATAAAATTTATAGAGAGATATTCAAAGTTATAAAAGAGTTATCCACATTAAAACAGGTAGAAAAAACCAAGAAATTGAGTTATACACGAAGTTATCCACGTTATCCACAAAAATCGATAAAAAAATCAGGTTTACATAGTAATATAATAGGAACGTAAGTTTTGTGAAGTTGTAATAAATTTGTTATTTTTCTGGAAAAATCGCAAAAAATATTGACAACTAAAAAAACAAAAAATAATCATATTATATATAAAATATCAGTCAATTTATGGAACAGATAAAGGAAAAACTTCCATAACAGAAGTCTCGAGAAAAACGATAGTTGAAAAACTTTCACTCATTTGGTATACTTCTAAAATGGTTGATAGTTAGCAAAAAAATAACATGGAAAAATGTTGATGTTTGCAATATTTATCAGTAAACGGAAGAATATAGGTGTTATATGGTAAAGAAACTGGATATTTTAGGCATAAGCCTGGATAATTATACGGTTCGCGAGGCAATGCTGCGCATAGAGGCGTGTTGGAATAATACGATTATGAGTACAGTGGAAACGATTTCCATGGACACGCTGGTAAAGGCACAGGCGGACGAGTTGGTAAAAAACTGCATAGAAAATCTGGATTTGGCAATTATTTGTGATAAGGAGATTCTCAAAGCGGCAGGTATTGTATCTTCACAGAGAATGAAAGAGACTGTGGAGAATGAATTTCCCAAAGAGTTCCTGCGCAGGGCAGCGCGCAATAAACGTACAGCGTATCTGCTGGGGGAATCAGACGAACAGGTAGGGCTTTTGCAGGGATATTTAAATGAGAATTATGAGAGGATTAAGATTGCTGGAGTTTATGCCTTGTCAGAGTGTGACGGAGATTATGATACGGTTATCAATGAAATCAATATAGCCACGCCCGATGTGATTCTCTCGGTCCTTTCCACGCCGACCCAGGAATATTTTCTGAAAGAACACAAAGAAAAGCTCAATGCCAAGATTTGGTATGGTTTGGGAACCAATTACACAGGCAGACAGGGGAAGTCTGAGGTGGCAGGATTTGCGAAAAGGCTTATCCAGAAAGGAATCCTCCATACCCATCTTCTGCGCTACAAAAAGAATGACAGTGAGGATAGAAATGAGTAGGCTTATCATGAACAAACGTAATCCGGTGGTGTTGTATCTGGCGATTATCGCTGGTACAGGGCTTCTGGCATTTGGGATAAAATGTATTTTTGATCCTGTGGGCTTGGTTACCGGAGGTTTTACCGGAATTGCTATTTTGATGAAAAAGGTGACAGATTTCTTTTATAAGGGGGGGATTCCGCTGTGGTTTGCTAACCTGGCGTTAAATATTCCCTTCTTTCTGATTGCCTTAAAAATAAAAGGAAAGCGGTTTATCTGGAGGACAGGATGTGCCACGACGCTGCTTTCCGCCTGGCTTTATGTGATACCGGAATTGGATTTTGCCAGTGGAGATTATATTCTGGCATCGATTTTCGGCGGTGTGCTCGTGGGAACTGCTATGGGTATGATTTTGTGGGCAAATGCCACTACGGGGGGAACGGAGATGGTGGCGCTGCTGCTTCAGGGCTGGCTGAAACATTATTCGGTGGCGCAGATTATGCAGGTGTTGGACGGCTTGATTGTGCTGGTGGGAATGTATGTGTTTGGACTGCGCCCTTCCATGTATGCGATTGTGGCAATATTTATTTCCTCTAAGGTGATGGATACCATTTTAGAGGGTATGAAATTCTCTAAGGCTGCGTATATCATCACGGATTCCTATGAGGAAATTGCCAAACAGATTATGGAAGAGCTGGAGCGCGGGGTTACTGGCATGGAGGCGCACGGTATGTATTCCGGCGATAAGAAATGCGTGCTGTATTGTGTTGTCTCTAAGAAGGAGATTGTGCGTCTCAAAGAGTTGGTGCATCAGAATGATAAGAACGCTTTTGTGGTAGTGGGGGATGTGAGAGAAGTGCTTGGAGAAGGCTTCATAAAACCGTGAATTGCTGACTTTGTATACAATGCCTAAGGTGAAAAAAGTTCTAATTAAAAAAAGAGTTGAGGAAATGCATAAAAAAATGTTGATTTCCTCTTTATTTTTTTGTGCTTTTGCATTAAAATATAAATTAGGTTGTTTTTGCACCGGAAAATAAATGATATATAATTTGTGAAAGTTGCATAGAACATAATGTACAAGTAATGATTGAGGAAGTTTTCACAAAAAGAGGTGTGACAGAAAACAAAAAGAAAGGGAGTGGATAAATTGATTTCAAATCAGATACTTCAAAATACGATTGACGGTTTAAAGGGAATTACCAGAATTGATTTATGCATTATTGACACGGATGGGAAGGTTCTGGCGACAACATTTCAGGATACTGACAACTATGTTACAGCCGCGCTTGCATTTGTGGAATCACCGGCAGACAGCCAGGTTTTTTTGGGCTGTCAGTTTTTTAAAGTTTTTGACGACCATCAGTTAGAATATATCCTGCTTGCGAATGGGGACAGCGAGGATGTATATATGGTAGGAAAGATTGCCAGTTTCCAGCTCCAGAATCTTTTGGTGGCATACAAGGAGCGCTTTGATAAAGACAATTTTGTCAAGAATTTGTTGTTGGATAATCTGCTTCTGGTTGATATTTATAACCGTGCTAAGAAGCTTCATATTGATACGGAAGCCCGCCGGGTCGTATTTATTATAGAGACAGCCCTGGAGAAAGACGGCAATGAAATGGAGAAAGTACGTGGGCTGTTAGGCAGCAAGTCCAGAGATTTTATTACTGCAGTGGATGAGAAGAATATTATTGTGGTAAAAGAAGTGCTGGAAAATGAAGGGTACGATGATCTCAATAAGACGGCGGAAGTCATTTTGAATATGTTCCACAGCAGTGATAATCAGGAAATCCACATTGCTTACGGGACGATTGTCAATGAAATCAAAGAGGTGTCAAGGTCCTATAAGGAAGCGCGCATGGCCTTGGATGTGGGTAAGATATTCTTTGAGGACCACAGGATTATCGCATATTCTACGCTGGGGATTGGGCGTTTGATTTACCAGCTGCCGATTCCGCTGTGCAAGATGTTTATCAAAGAAATTTTTGACGGCAAATCACCGGACGAATTTGATGATGAGACGCTTACCACTATCAATAAATTCTTTGAAAACAGCCTGAACGTGTCGGAGACATCCAGGCAGCTTTACATCCACAGGAATACGCTGGTGTACCGTCTTGATAAACTGCAGAAAAGCACAGGGCTGGATTTGCGGATTTTTGAGGATGCCATCACCTTTAAGATTGCGCTGATGGTAGTAAAATACATGAAATATATGGAGTCCTTGGATTATTAAGGTTGGGAGGCTTATATGATAAAACTTGAGAATGTCAGCAAAGCGTATTCAGCAGGAATACCGGCATTGAATGATGTCAGTCTGCATATTGAGACCGGGGAGTTTGTGTTTGTGGTGGGAGACAGCGGTTCCGGGAAATCAACCTTGATTAAGCTTCTCTTAAAAGAATTGGAACCTACAGGCGGCAGCATCACAATCAATGGCCAGAGACTGGGAAATATCCGCCATAAAGATGTGCCGAAGTTCCGCAGGAATCTGGGGGTCGTATTTCAGGATTTCCGGCTTTTGAAGGACAGGAATGTTTATGAGAATGTGGCTTTTGCCCAGCGTGCGATTGGAAAGTCGGCAAAGAGTATGCGGCGCAAAGTACCGGCTGTTCTGTCTATGGTGGGGCTTGCGGCAAAATACAAGTCGTATCCCAGACAGATTTCCGGCGGTGAGCAGCAGCGTGTGGCGATTGCGAGGGCCTTGGTCAATGAACCGAAAATTCTTCTGGCAGACGAGCCTACCGGAAACCTCGATACCCATAACGCATGGGATATCATGAAACTTTTGGAAGAGATAAATCAGAGGGGAACAACCGTTTTGGTCGTTACCCATAACCTGGAGATTGTCAAGACTATGAAAAAACGTGTCATTACAATGAAGAAAGGCGTTGTCGTGAGTGACGAGCGTATGGGTGATGACAATGAGGATTAGTACATTTTTATATACACTGCGCCAGGGGGCCAAGAATATCTGGAAAAATAAAATGTTTTCCCTTGCTTCAATTGCGACGATGTCGGCCTGTATTTTCCTGTTTGGCGTATTCTATTCCGTTGTGGTGAACTTTCAGAATGTGGTGCGGGAAGTGGAGTCCGGTGTTGCCATCACTGTATTTTTTGTGGACGGCGCGTCCCAGGAGCAGATGGATGAGATAGGCGTGCAGATAGGCAAGCGCGTGGAAGTTTCCAAGAAAGTATTTGTATCTGCGGAACAGGCATGGGATGAATTTCAAAAGGTATATTTCGAGGGCGCCGAGGAGATGGCAGAGGGATTTACGAACGATAACCCTCTGGCAAATTCTGCCCATTATGAAGTCTATATGAATGATATATCCATGCAGGAATCCCTGGTTACTTACCTGGAATCTTTAGATGGCGTCAAGGAAGTGAAAAGTTCAGATATTGCGGCGAATACGCTGACGGACTTCAATCGTCTAATCGGTTATGTGTCTGCCGGAATTATCCTGATTCTTCTCTGTGTTGCCGTGTTCCTGATAAGCAATACGGTTACAATTGGTATTGCGGTACGCCGGGAAGAGATTGCAATTATGAAATTAATAGGCGCAACCGATTATTTTGTGCGCGCGCCCTTTATCGTAGAGGGAATTCTCATTGGAATTATCGGCTCTGCACTGCCGCTTACGGTATTGTATTTTATGTACCGGAGGATTATTTTCTATGTGGCAGAGAAATTCCGCTGGCTCAGCAGTATGCTGGAGTTTTTGCCGGTAGATAAAGTATTTTCCACGCTGGTTCCGGTAGGGCTGATTCTCGGCGTAGGTATTGGTTTTTTGGGGAGCCGTCTAACAATACGTAAACACCTTAAAGTATAATCATCATTTAAGTATTTGCATAAATAGTTGTTATAGTTGAAAGGAAAGAGGGATAATATGGATATAAAACCAAATGAACCGCGAGAGTTAGACGAGCAGGAACAGCTGGGGGAAGAATATGCCGAGCTGGTCAGGAAGCGTATGCAGGGCATGGAAAACTTTCAAAAGAAAGGCAGCGGATTTACTGTCGGTTTACTGCTTGGAAGCGCAATGACGTTTTTGCTTGTCTCGGTTGTGCTTCTTGGCGGTTGGGCTCTTGGGTTCGGTGAAAAGAAACAGCCGCAGAATAGCAGAGAGACGGGGATTTCAACAGATATAAAAGACACTATTTTGGATAGTTCCGTGGAGAAAAAAGTTGGGGAACTGGCGGATTTGATGGCCCAATATTATTATGAATCGATAGATAAGGAGGCGCTGGTAGAGGGGATGTATGCCGGAATGGCAGCAGGATTGGGAGACCCCTATTCCTCCTATTTCTCTGCGGAAGAGTATGCTTCTTTCAACGAGAGCACGACAGGCGTCTATTGTGGGATAGGTACGGTGCTGACCCAGGATGCGAAGACCAAGGTAGTTACGATTCTCCATGTCTATCCGGGAACGCCGGCGGAGGAAGTCGGCATCAAGGACGGGGATATCATTGCCAAGGTGGGGGATATCGCTGGTGACAGCATGGAATTGTCGGAACTGACCAATTACATCAAGGGGAAGGAAGGTACGAACGTCCATATAGAGGTCATCCGCCAGGGGGAGAGCGATTACCTGGGGTTTGACGTGCCGCGCCGCAAGATTGAAGTGCCTACTGTGGAATACCAGATGTTAGAAGGCAATGTAGGTCTGATTCAGATTACGGAATTTTCCACGACCACGCCGGAGCAGTTTGATGCAGCGATAAAAGACCTGCAGCAGCAGGGAATGAAATCAATGATTGTGGATTTGCGTGATAATCCAGGGGGCGTCCTGCAGTCTGTCTGTGACATGCTGGATAAGCTTTTGCCTGAGGGACTGCTGGTATATACGGAGGATAAATATGGAAACCGTTCCGATTATAAATCGGATGACAGCTGCATGGAGATTCCTTTAGCAGTCTTAATCAATGGAAACAGCGCCAGTGCATCTGAGATTTTTGCCGGAGCAATCAAAGATTACAAATATGGGACATTGATTGGCGCTACGACTTTTGGAAAGGGGATTGTCCAGACAATCATTCCACTCAATGATGGCAGCGCCATTAAACTGACTATGGCAAAATATTTTACACCCAAAGGCAATTATATTCATGAGGTTGGTATCTCTCCAGATATTGAACTGGAATACGAATATCTCAGTCAGCAAGATGAGACGTATAATCCCATGCACGATAATCAGGTGTTGAAAGCGTTGGAGGTTCTTGGTTCTGGGCAGTGAGAGGGGGTTTTTCGCAAATCAGATTTACAATATTGGAATTTGGTTGACAAAACGTCAGCAATCATTTAAGATAGAATGCAGCAGTTGACAGCCATCATTGATGGCAGGCAAACACAATAAAATAAACGCAGAGGGACTGCATAGCAGTTGAGAAGGTTAAAACCTGACTCTTTGAACCTGTCAGTTAATACTGTCGTAGGGAGCGGAACGATATTAGGAAGAAGACGCGGTTACGGCACGTCTTCTTTTTTAGTAGGAAATTCCTTGTTTTCTTTGGAGAAAACGCTTTCTTCCATATCAGTCCTATGCCAAGAGGAGGAATAATGAGAGAATATGCAACACAAATGGAAGCTGCCCGCAAAGGCATTGTAACGGAGGAGTTAAAGAAAGTAGCCGGCAAAGAGAGAATGACCACGGCAGAGTTGCTGCCGCTGGTGGCTGAGGGGAAGGTCGTCATCTGTGCCAACAGGAAGCATACCTGTATTGAGCCGGAAGGCGTGGGTTCTATGCTGAGGACAAAGATTAACGTAAACCTCGGTGTTTCACGGGACTGCAAGGATTATGAGATTGAGATGAGAAAGGTCATGGAAGCTGTGAATTTGGGGGCGCATGCCATTATGGACCTGTCATCCCATGGAGACACCATTCCGTTTCGCAGGAAGCTTACGTCCGAGTGCCCAGCGATGATTGGCACCGTTCCCGTCTATGATTCCGTCATCCATTACCAAAGGGATTTGGCAACGCTGACGGCCAGGGACTTCATCGATGTGGTACGTCTCCATGCCGAGGATGGCGTGGATTTTGTCACCCTGCACTGTGGAATTACCAGAAAGACAATTGAGCAGATTAAGAAACACAAAAGAAAGATGAACATTGTATCCCGGGGAGGTTCGCTGGTATTCGCCTGGATGAGCATGACAGGGGAGGAAAATCCGTTTTACGAATATTTTGACGAAATCTTGGAAATCTGCCGGGAATATGATGTGACGATTTCCCTGGGGGATGCCTGCCGTCCAGGCTGTCTTGCCGACGGCTCCGACGTATGCCAGATGGAAGAGCTTGTACGCCTGGGGGAATTGACCAGACGTGCCTGGGAGCGTGATGTACAGGTGATGGTAGAAGGACCAGGGCATATGCCGATGGACCAGATTGCAGCGAACATGAAACTGCAGCAGACTATCTGTATGGGTGCGCCGTTTTATGTGCTGGGTCCCATTGTTACCGATATTGCGCCAGGATACGACCATATCACTTCCGCCATCGGCGGTGCAATAGCCGCCCAGAACGGCGCAGCATTTCTCTGTTATGTGACCCCGGCGGAACATCTGGCACTGCCCAATGTAGAGGACGTAAAACAGGGGATTATTGCTTCTAAAATTGCAGCCCATGCGGCAGACATTGCCAAGGGCGTCCGTGGAGCAAGGGAAATTGATGACAGGATGGCGGATGCCAGAAGGGAACTGGATTGGGAGACACAGTGGGCGTGTTCCCTGGACCCGGAGACTGCGAAAAAAATTCGTGAGGACAGGAAGCCGGAGTATGATGACACCTGTTCCATGTGCGGCAAATTCTGTGCTGTGCGCAGCATGAACAAGGCATTGTCCGGGGAATACATAGACATATTATAGTCACAATAAGTTTAAGCAGGAATCATTAGAAACGGAGGTTTATTATGAAAATAAATATTAGAAAATTGGCATTTCCAGGGAGCATGGCAGGTGCGCTGCTGGGTGCGTTGTTGTACCGTATAAATGGCAAAATCTGGGCGGCAATTGCCGGTGAGATTGTAGGAACTGGAATATTGGGCGGCATATTGTGCTATCCCATGGCAATTCTGCTTATGGGCAATCAGGAGGCGGCAATATTTACCTATGTTGTGCCGTTTCTCATCAGTACCACAGGCGGCTGTATCTTGGCAGCCATACTTTTGGGCATTCTCTGTAAGTCCGGCGTGTTCTGCTATCTGAAAAGTGCAGTGGAGGAAGGGGCGCATCTTCCGGGAGGGAAGTCGTTGTGAACTCGCAATGGGAGATGACGCCGGAGCAGATTAGCGGAATATTTCAGGAGATAAAAAAGAGCAGATTACTGGTGCACATGATTCCTAACGCGGTGTCGGCAGCTTTGTGTGCAGATGGTCTGGCAGCCCTGGGAGCGCGGCCGCTGATGGCTGTGGAAGCCCGGGAGATGCCAGAGATTACACAGCAGGCTGCTGCCTGTGTCATAAATCTGGGACAGCCCTATGATGGAAAATTAGAGGCAGCAGGTATCGTCTTACGGGAGGCGGCCAAGCACAGGAAACCGCTGGTTCTGGACCCGGTAGGCTGCGGGACTTCTCAATTCCGCCTGCGGTCAGTGCAGAAGCTTTTATCTTTACCCTGGCAAGGGATAGTAAAAGGCAACCGCTCTGAGATATACAGCATACAGCAGGGCTTTGTGACAGGAGAAGGCGTCGATGCGGTGGCAGAGCATGAGCTTTGCGGGCAGATTCCAGCAGACAGGGTGTATCTGGCAACCGGCGTGGCAGACATCGTGCTGTGGCGTGACGAGCGCCTGCAGCTTTCGTATAGGCGGAAAAGAAGCCGATATAATATAGAAGGAAATAGTTTGCAGCAGGAAATGAGCCGATATAACATTGTGGGAAGCGGCTGTTTGCTGGGAGCGGTAGCAGGCGCTTGTTACGGCATTGTCAGCAGAAAGGCTGAGCATACTGCTGCAGGTTTGCAAGAAGCACAACATGGGCGAAGAGACATGATAAAGCTGGGAGTTACGGCTGCCGTGGCAGCTTCTCTGGGGATGGCTTTTTCTCTGGAGAAAGCCGCTCAGGCATCTGGATACGGCAGGGCAAAGGGAAATTTGCTGGATGCGCTCTGTCAGTTGGATGGACAGGAATTTATGGGCTGGTTAGAACAGAGCTAATCATTATAGTAAAGAAGGAAACGAATATGAAATTGTGGCTGTATTTGATTGCAGATTTCTCTTATGGGGAGGAAAAAATCACAGAATCTCTAAGAGCAGGAGTAGATTATATCCAACTTCGGGAGAAAAATATTTCATCAGCGGAATATCTGCGCAGAGCCCAATACTTACGTGAGATGGTTAAGAGGTTTGGCGCGAAGCTGATTATCAACGACCGGCTGGACATTGCGCTGCTTAGCGGTGCGGACGGCGTACATCTGGGTCAGGAGGATGTGCCGGTAAAAGAGGCAAGAAAATTGTTTGGCGCAGGGAAAATTATTGGAGCCACGGCAAAAACGGCAGCTCAGGCGCGGCAGGCGAAGGAGGATGGTGCAGACTACCTGGGCAGCGGCGCGTGGTTTTCTACAACGACAAAGCAGGATGCTGTGCCTATTTCCGAGGAGGTTTACCGGGAGATATTGAAAAAAGCGCCTATTCCCAATGTGGCCGTGGGAGGGATTACTGCAGAAAATGGCAGCAAGCCATTAAAATGCGGTGCATCAGGGCTTGCTGTTTCCGCGGGTATTTTAAATGCTGCACGTCCGGCTGCTGAGGTGCAGAAAATCCGGGAACTCTTTATAAAGTTTGGAAAGGCTGAGTAATTACGGAAAGTGAGGAGTCATATGAAAGCGGTGCTTACGATAGCGGGCAGCGATTGCAGCGGGGGAGCTGGCATACAGGCGGATTTAAAGACCATTACATCGCTGGGGCTATATGGAGAGACGGTGATAACTGCCTTGACTGCGCAGAATACTATGGGGGTAGCGGATATCTGTCCGGTATCCCCTGATTTATTGCGAAAGCAGCTGGAGTGTGTGTTTACGGACATCGTACCGGATGCGGTGAAGGTGGGAATGGTTACTGGAGTGGCGCAGATGCAGGTTATCCGGGATTGCCTGGTCAAATATCGGGCAAGTCAGGTGGTGATGGATACCGTAATGGTGTCTACGAGCGGCAGGTATCTCATGGAACCGAAGGCGGTGGGATATTACAGGGAAAATCTGCTGCCGTTGGCGACAATTTGTACGCCGAATCTGCCGGAAGCGGAACTGTTGTTAAAAACAACCATAAAAACTAAGGAAGAAAGGGTTGCGGCAGCAAGGGAGTTTGCGTTACAATACAGGAGTATCATTTATTTGAAAGGCGGACATGATGATTGCCGCGCTGACGATTTGTTTTATGATGGACAGGAATTTGTCTGGTTTGAGGCTCCTCATATCGATAGCAGCAACACCCATGGGACAGGATGCACCTTGTCCTCAGCCATAGCCTGTGGGCTGGCAATGGGGCTGTCTGCAAAGGACAGCGCATGGAAAGCTAAGGAATATGTGATGGGAGCCATTGCTGATGGCATGAACCTGGGAAAAGGAAATGGACCGTTAAACCATATGTACCGAATGAAGAAACCGTAAAGGGGATTTAGAAAATGAAGAAAAAAATATTATTGCTGGGGCTGGGATTCTGCCTTTTGGCAGCAGCCTGCAACGGAAAAAAGACAGCAAAAGAAGATGAGCAGCCCAATCAAACAAAACAGGAAGAAGCAGATTCACCAGAAGATAAGACAGAAAAGCCCAAGGAAAGTGAAGACACCAAGAAGGATGAGCAGGGCACGTCCAAGGAAGAGAAAGAGGATGACAGCAAGGCAGCAGCTGAGAAGGAACTATCGAAAGCGCCGGAAGTGACGTTTACCGATTATTCTCAGGATATTAAGGATGAGGACAACGGTGTTCTTATGCTGTCCGTAATGGAAAACTGTCCGGTAATCTCTATTGAGGAAAATCAGGATATTGCGCAGAGGATGAACATGGTCTTTGAGCAGCAGCATGTTACCAACCAGGAGGAGATAACGAGGAAGGTACAGGAGGCGAAAGACAGCTATAAGAATTTGTCTGAGGAGGAAGCAGCAGCCTGGGCGGGCTACGGCTATGGCATGAACTATAAAGTGATGTACGCTTCCACGCGCATTCTCAGCCTGGAAGCGGAGGGCTATGACTGGCAGGGCTCTGCACATCCCAACACATGGACATCCTCTTATTGTTTTGATGTGACGACTGGGGATTTGCTTTATCTGGCAGATATTTTGAAAAATGAGGACGAGGCGCGCAAAATTGTCTCCCGGCATATTTTGGATACGATTACCAAAGACCCTTACAAAGATGCGCTTTTGGATGACTATGAAAGCTATGTGCCTGATGTTTTAACGGAAAATACATTTTACCTGAATGAGAAGGGCTTGGTGGTGATTTGTAATCCCTATATGGTTACGGCGTACGTGGCAGGCAAGATTGAAGTGGAGATACCATACGAAGCTTTAAAGGACGTAATGAATGAAAAATATTTAATCGGCATTAAATAATTGGATAATACATTGCGGCGGGAGAGAACGATGGAGAAATCACCACTGACTACCTTGTGCTATATTGAAAAGGATGATAAATATCTGATGCTCCACAGGGTAAAAAAAGAAAAGGATGTAAATAAAGATAAATGGATTGGAATTGGCGGGCATTTTGAAATCGGGGAAAGCCCGGAAGAATGCCTGCTCCGGGAAGTCAGGGAGGAAACCGGTCTTACACTGACGGGTTTTTCCTTTCGTGGAATCGTCACATTTTCTGCTCTTGGCTGGCCGACGGAATACATGTGCCTGTATACGGCGGACCAATTTGAGGGGACATTGACGGAATGTGATGAGGGGACCTTGGAGTGGGTGGAAAAAGACCGCTTGATGTCTTTGAATCTGTGGGAAGGAGACAAAATTTTTTTCCGGCTCTTGTTGGAAAATGCTCCCTTCTTTTCCCTGAAACTAAGTTATGATGGGGATAAACTGACAGAAGCGGTGCTGAATGGAGAGCCGATGGATTTGCCAGGTGTGCAGGGCAGAAGGATTCCATGAGGATGGGGCTCATGGAATCCCTGTGTCAGGCCTCACCGCGGCGAATCAATTGCAAGATAATGGGACAATTTATCTTGCCAGTAATCGCACAAACGCTGCAGGCTCCAGGCGGCATTGGCAGGACTGGTGCTCGGCAGTTTTTGTATCTGGCAGATTTCTGTATAATCTTTGAGTGCCGGAACGGAATATTTTTCAAATAACTCGCAGGCTTTATTGCCGTTGCCGAAGATGGCAGTAATCGGGCAATGCTGCAGCAGCCTGGGGATATCGGCAGGAACTACATTGCGGATACTGCTGTCAGAAGAACCGATGATTTCACAGCTTTGGATGACGTCCCAGACGGCGATGTCATGATTCAGCAGGAGTTGTTTTTTCTCCTCAATGGTTGTGGGAATCGGTTCTTTTGTAATATGGGAAAGAACTTTCCAGAATCGGTTCTGGGGATGTCCGTAGTAAAACTGCTGCTCACGGGATTTGACAGAGGGGAAGGTTCCCAGAATCAGAACCTTGGAATCCTTGCTGAACACAGGCGAAAATTCGTGGGTGAGGTGTTGGTAATCTGACATAATCTGCTCCTTTCGCAATTAACTATTGCTTATGGAACCATTATAGTACAGGAATGCGCGAATTTCCAGAGGGGCTGCGTTTCTGTTTTGTATTTGATTTTTCTCATTTTTATATCAGCCGATATTATAGTACCAAAAGGTCTTGCTGCCTTTGGCAGCATAGACATCTTACACAAAAAGTGTCCGGAAAGCTAGCTTTCCAGGCACTTTTATGTGCAAAGTGTTTCCATCACGTGGTGATGGAAACCTTTTGGTACTATAAAATTACAAAATGGGAAAACTCAAAATTTTGTAATATTGTAAAATAGTGGGCTTTATTGTATAATATGGCATATAGACCCAGCGAATCGGGGGGGAAATCAATATGCATATACAGATACAATGTTGTGGAATTGTTTTGATGATGGTTCTGTTGTTTTTTTACCTAAGGCAGAAAAGAATATCAATGAACACGGAAAAGGCGTTTTTACATGCTTTTTGTCTGAACTTGTTCTGCATTGTTCTGGATGTATTTTCTGTGGTTGTCATTTATCAGAGAGATCGGCTGCCGGGCTGGTTTGTTGATTTTATCTGTAAAAGTTATCTCATAACGTTGGTGGGCGTTGCGTTCTGCAGCCTGCTTTATATCTGTGTGGATATCTATGTCAGCAAGGCTGAGTACAGGAAGGCGGTGCGCAGATATCAACTGATTACTCTGGCAGATGCTGTGCTTGTCTATATTTTGCCCATCTATTATCAGTTTGACGAGGATGGGACGACATTTTTAGTTACTTACGGTCCCAGTAATCTGGTAGCATTTTGGGTTGCGATTGGATTTCTTGTGGTGAATTTCTTCCTGATGAAGAAGGAAAAGAACAGAATCAACCCCAGACGGCGTGAGGCGGTGCTCACGTGGATGGTTATCTGGGTATGCGCAGCGATGCTGCAGTACTGCTATGATGGGATGCTGGTGCTTGGGTACGCTTGTTCCATAGGCATGGTGGTACTTTATCTTAAATTGGAAAATCCAGAGACAAATCTGGATAGGCAATCGGGGTTGTTTAATCACAGTGCGCTCGTACAGTATATTCGGCAGCTATACAGCGAGAATAGGGATTTTTCTGTGCTGGCGGTGACATTTAAACGCTCGTTCCAGAAAAATATGGCGGCAGGGCAGACGATAAAAATGGAGATTGTGGAATACCTTTTGGGGCTTTCCGATACCTTTGTTTTTAAAAATGCCGAGGATGAAATTATCTTGGTATTTAAGGACAGCGCCAAGGCAGAGAAAGGGCTGCAGGCTTTGTCCGCCCGGTTTGAGGAAGGCTGGGGACAAAATGGACGCATCCGTATCCGTCCCAGTTGGATTTATATACCGGATGCCAGAATATTGAGCAATGTGGAAGATATTCTTTATTTAATTCGGGATATCAGGCAAAACAGCAAAGAGTTTTCAGAGAATCCTTTCTTCCAGGTGGATAAAAAGAGAGCCGATGAGATGTATAAAAAGAAGCGCACGGAGCAGATGATTCTGGAAGCTATGGAGAAAGATTGGGTGGAGGTGTATTATCAGCCCATTTATTCCACCAAGGAGCAGCGTTTTACTTCTGCGGAAGCGTTAGTGAGGATTCGCGATGCAGAGGGTGAAATTGTGCCGCCGGGAGTGTTTATTGATGTTGCCGAGCAGAATGGCATGATTTTAAAACTGGGCGAGATGGTGTTTGAGAAAGTCTGCCGTTTTGTGAAGGAGCATAATATTAAGCAGTATGGGCTGCATTATATAGAGATTAATTTATCGGTTGTTCAGTGCTCTTATGAGCAGTTGGCGGAAGATTATATCAGGATTATGGAAGAATATCAGATACCTTCAGATTTTATTAATCTGGAAATTACAGAATCGGCTTCCATGGATGCTAAGAGGATTTTGCTGGGCAATATGAAAAGCCTGATGGATTACGGCGTCAAATTTTCTCTCGATGATTTTGGGACGGGGCAGTCGAATCTCAACTATATTGTGGATATGCCGGTAGACATCGTCAAATTTGACAAGGATATGATTAATGCCTATTTTGAGAATGGAAAGGCGAAATATGTCATGGATGCAGCCATGCATATGGTACATGGCATGGATTTGGAAATCGTCTCCGAGGGTATAGAGACGAAAGAGCAGTATGAGACGATGGAGGAGCTTGGAATCAGTTATATTCAGGGATATTATTTTTCCAAACCGCTCTGCGAGCAGCAGTTTTTGGATTTTATTTCTCAATCAGTTAGTTCATAGCTGCATTATCAGCTCATATAAACTTTGTATTTTCTCAAAATATGCTGGAATTTCATATAATACAAAAAGGCAATTAATTTTTGGCGATTTTTAACCGATATAATAAGTTAAAGATGCTTTTCAAATTTGATGTTTTACATAAGTGAAGGAAAGGGGGGCGGAGGTTATGATGCAGGTTAGCAATGTCAATGCGAAAGGGAATCAAGTGCAGGCAGTGAAAAAGCAGCCGGAAGTGGCGGTGGATACTGTCAGCAAGGAAATTCAGGGCAGGATTATGAATGCTCAGAAGCGCAGGCAGGAGCTTTCTTCTGATATGGAAATGTCTGCACAGGAAAAGGCGGATGTAAGGCAGAAAATTCAACAGGAAATCAGTGATTTAAAGCGCGAACTGCGGCAGCGGCAGGCGGAAGAGAAGAAAAAGCAGCAGGAAGCCCAAAAAGCTGCGGAAGCTGAGAAGCAGCAGAAGGAAAGCGCGGCGCGGGATACTGTTAAGGAGAAGCAGAAAACAAAATCCGCGCAGGAGACAGATAATCGGCAGCAAGAGAACATGGCTGGCACAGACGATGACAGAAAAGCAGCTATTCGTGAAGACAATGAAGATAACAGCAAAGAGCTGCCGGGTGTAATGCAAAAGAGCATGTCTAAAGCGTCTGCGGCTCAGCAGGTCCGTATAGTAGCAAATGTTGCTGCACAGGCGGAAGGGAACGTCAGAATCCGGGAAGCAGAGATTAATCAGGATGCGGCCCGAGGAGTGGATGTAGAAGGTCTTAAGAAAGAGCAGCAGGAAGCAGTTGAGCAAAAGGCCCGCTACACGCAGCGAGTGCAGAGTTTTATGTTTGAAGGCAAAAGCAATGCGGCTGAGACGGATGCAGGAACTGTTAAGCAAATTTCAGGCGGTTTTCGGGGAAAAGGCTTATACGGCAACGGCGGTATGATGTTCAAGACGAATTTCCAACCAGTACAAATGGATTTGAGACAGTAAAGAGGTGGTCGGGTTACCGACCGCCTTTATTCATTTTTGCAGTCGAATCCTCAGGAAAAGGAGGGATTAAATGGAAGATGCACATGTATTGCAGATGACAGGTTCTAAATTTCAGGATTTGTGTTTAAATTTTTGCGGCGTATCTGAATGCGAGCCCTGCCATAGTTTCGGTCCGGCCGTGCGTCCCAGTTATATCCTGCATTATATATTATCTGGAAAAGGGATTTATCGGGTGGGGGAGAGGACATATAAGTTGAAAGAGGGGCAGGGTTTTCTCATTGAGCCGGAGGAGATAACTTTTTATCAGGCAGATGAGAGGGAGCCGTGGACTTATCTGTGGGTTGGTTTTGCCGGAGTCCAGGCAGAGATGTTTTTGCAGGATATAGGACTTAACAGTAATCAGCATGTATTTCAGAGCGGATATGGCGGGCAGCTGAAAAGGATTGTTGTTGATATGCTGAAAAATAATACGCTTTCTCAGACCCATCAATACCATCTTCAAAGCCTGCTTTATGAATTTTTTGCAGTGCTGACACGCGACGTGCAGATGGAGGCTGTTGCGGAGGAGAATCGGGATAGCGTATATGTGAAAAAAGCAGTAGTTTTTATTCAGAATAACTATTTTCGGAGAATTGGCGTGGCTGATATTGCAAAACATGTGGGGGTAAGCCGCAGTTACCTTTACAAAATATTTGTGAAGAATCTGCAGACAACCCCCAGGGAATTCCTCACGCGCCTTAGACTTGTGCGTGCCAAAGAATTGCTGGAACTTACAGAATTGTCCGTGGAGGGGGTGGCAATGTCATGCGGATATCAGGAGGCGCTGGTTTTTTCAAAAGCGTTCAAACAGGAAGTGGGTATGCCGCCCAGCCATTACCGGAAGATATGCTGCAAGCATCCGCTGGACAGGCAATTATGAAACATTTTGACTGATTCATAATACAAAATCCTCTGGCGGTTTTTCTGCAAATATGTTTATAATAAGAGCAATTAAAAAAGCGGCAAACATGTAAGGAGGAAACGCCGATGAGGATAATCTATCATGAGGAATCAAGAGTTTTTCATTTGTGGAATGACAGTATAAGTTATGTAATGATGGTGTTGCCCAATGGGCAGCTGGGGCAGCTGTATTTCGGTAAAAGGATTCATGACAGGGAGGATTTGTCCGATTTACTGGAACTGACTGTACGACCTATGGCTTCTTGCCCGTTTCCGGGGGACAGGTCATTTTCTTTGGAGCATGTCAAACAGGAATTGCCGGTTTTTGGTTCAGGGGATTACCGCAGCCCGGCAGTGGAAATTCTGCAGCCCAATGGCAGCCGCATTTGCGATTTCCAATATCAGTCCTACCGTGTGGAAGCAGGAAAACCGCTGTTGCCAGGGCTTCCGGCAACTTACGTTGAACAGACAAAGGAGGCTTCCACCCTGGTTGTCAATGTAAAGGATAGTGTGACAGGAATTTGTGCAGAATTGTTCTATTCGATTTTTGCCGAGGGAGGTGTTCTTGCCAGAAGTATCTGTTACCATAACGAAGGTACAGAATCTGTGCAGTTGGAACGTGCCATGAGCCTTTGTCTGGATTTGCCGGACTGTGACTATGAGTGGCTGCAGTTATCCGGGGCATGGGCCAGAGAGCGCCATATCAAGACCAGAAAATTAATGATGGGGATACAGTCTATCGGCAGTGTGCGCGGCAATTCTTCTCATCATCATAATCCGTTTCTCGTGCTGAAACGTCCTTCTGCCACCGAGAATCAGGGGAATGTTATCGGATTTAGTTTCATTTACAGCGGGAATTTTCTTATGCAGGCGGAAGTGGATGCCCATGACAATACCAGAATCCTGGCAGGACTTCATCCCGACACTTTTTCCTGGAAACTGCAGCCAGGAGATAGTTTTCAGACGCCGGAAGCGGTAATGGTTTATACAGACCTGGGACTGAACGGTATGAGCCGGATTTTCCACCAGTTGTATCAGAAACGTCTGGCAAGGGGAAGCTGGAGGGACAAGGAACGTCCCATTCTTATCAATAACTGGGAAGCGACCTATTTTGATTTTACAGAGGACAAACTGGTGAAGATTGCCGAAAAAGCCAGAGAGTGCGGCGTGGAATTGTTTGTGCTGGATGACGGCTGGTTTGGAGCGAGGAGCAGTGACCGCGCCGGACTGGGAGACTGGGTGGCAAATCTGCAGCGTCTTCCCCGGGGAATTTCAGGTATCGCGGAGCGCATTGAAAATCTGGGCATGAAGTTTGGCCTGTGGTTTGAGCCGGAAATGATAAATGAGGATTCGGATTTGTACCGTGCGCACCCGGATTGGGTTCTGGCAACGCCGCAGAGGGCGAAGTCGCATGGCAGGTATCAATTTGTACTGGACTTCTCACGCGTGGAAGTGGTGGACTGTATTTATGAGATGATGGCCAAAATCCTTCGGGAGGCAAAGGTTTCCTATATCAAATGGGACATGAACCGCAGTATTACTGAGTGCTACAGCGCGGCTTTGCCCCCGGAGCGTCAGGGTGAGGTATACCACCGCTATATTCTGGGTGTTTACGATTTGTATGAGCGGCTGATACAGGAATTTCCTGAGATATTGTTTGAATCTTGTGCCAGCGGCGGCGGGCGTTTCGACCCGGGAATGCTTTATTATGCGCCCCAGGGCTGGGTAAGCGATGACACGGATGCGGTGGAGCGCATGAAGATACAGTACGGAACTTCCATGTGCTATCCGCTTAGCTGTATGGGTTCCCATGTGTCCGTAATTCCGAATGAGCAGGTATACAGAAGGACACCGCTCCATACCAGGGCAAATGTGGCTTATTTTGGGACGTTTGGCTATGAACTCGATTTAAACCGTCTGACGGAGGGTGAGATTGAGGAGGTGAAGGCGCAGATTTCCTTTATGAAAAAATACCGCAGTATTCTGCAGTTCGGCACATTTTACCGTCTGAAAAGTCCTTTTGAGGGAAATGAGATGGCGTGGATGGCGGTGAGCGGGGACAAGAAGACGGCAATCGTGGGCTGGTACCGGATATTGAATACGGTGAATGACCGTTATACCAGGCTGCAGCTTGCAGGCTTAGAACCAGACTTCTGCTACCGCAACAGTTTAAGCGGTTCTCTCTGCTATGGGGATGAACTGATGAATCTTGGGCTTTGCACCACGGATTCTACAGCAGGGGAAGTGACCGGAGGGAAGGAGCCATGTACGGATTTTGAATCGAGGATATATGTGTTGCAAGCAGATTGATGCCAGGCAGGCGCCGTCACTGCTTAGGCTGAACTGTTACCAGACGGAGGAAATTTTCTTGTGGAGAACTTGCAATTATCGGCAAAGCCTTTTATAATTGAGAAATCATAAGAGAAATGAGGGCAATAGCCGTGACAGGGAACAGAGGAAAACGTTTGAACCAATATATCAGCGATTATGTGGTCTTCGACCTGGAGACCACTGGTGTCCGCCCGGATACAGACGGAATTATCGAGATTTCGGCTATCCGTGTGCGGGGACATAAGGCTGTGGATGAATGCTCTACGCTGGTAAATCCTGGGATGCATATCCCGGCAGCAGCATCGAGGGTTAACCATATTACCGATGATATGGTGGCAGAAGCGCCGGAGCTTGCAGAAGCCCTCGGGGGTTTTCTGGAGTTTGCGGGCAGCGACATTTTGGTGGGGCATAACATCCACAGCTTTGATTTGAAGTTTATCTGTCAGGGGGCGCTGCAGATTTTTGGCACAGCAGTGGATAACGATTACATAGATACGCTCTATATGGCAAGGCAATGTCTGCCGGAGCTGTCCCATCACAAGCTGTCAGATGTGGCGGCTTATTTTCACATCAGTACCGAGGGCGCGCACCGTGCGCTGGCTGACTGCACGATGAATCAGAAATGCTACGAAGAAATGGGCAAAATCTTCCGGCAAAGGCAGAAGACCCAGCCAGGGATAATATGCCCCAAATGCGGCGGTGAGATGGTCAAGCGTAAAGGGATGTACGGAGAGTTTTACGGCTGCAGCAATTTTCCACGCTGCCGCGGTACGTGCAAGATTTAAAGCAGGAGATGCACTTTGGATAGCATTTTTCTGCCAGAACGAAAGCTGCACTTTGTATATGGTGGTGCAGGGCATATTTCGGATAAGAGAAAAGGATGGATAAGATGGTATGAAATCATTAGTAATTGCGGAAAAGCCCAGTGTGGGCAGGGATATTGCCAGGGTGCTTGGCTGTAAGCAGGGCGGCAACGGTTACCTGGAGGGGAAGGATTATGTGGTGACCTGGGCGTTGGGGCATCTCATAGAGCTTGCCGACCCGGAAAGCTACGGCGACCAGTGGAAAGAGTGGAAGATGGAGACGCTTCCCATGCTTCCTGAGCGTTTGGAAACCCAGGTTATCAAAAAGACCGGACATCAGTACCAGACCGTGAAAAAGCAAATGTACCGCAAAGATATCGGGCAGATTATCATTGCCACGGACGCGGGCAGGGAAGGCGAGCTGGTGGCTCGCTGGATTATCCAGAAAGCGGGGGTCAAAAAGCCCATGAAGCGGCTGTGGATTTCCTCAGTGACCGACAAGGCAATTCGCCAGGGTTTTTCCAACCTTCGGGATGCCAGAGACTACCAGAAACTATACGAAGCAGCGGTGGCACGTGCACAAGCGGATTGGATGGTAGGGCTCAATGCCACAAGGGCGCTGACGGTAAAACATAATGCGCAGTTGTCCTGCGGCAGGGTACAGACGCCCACCCTTGCCATTATTGCCAAGCGGGAAGCGCAGATTAAGGAATTTAAGCCCAGGGAATATTATGGTTTGAAAATGAAGGGCGCGGGTGTTTTGTGGACTTGGAAATCATCACAGAGCGGCAGCAGTACATTTTCTAAAATGGAAGTGGAAAAGGCTCTGGAAAATGCTGCCAACAGCACAGCTGTCGTGGAGGAGGTTAAAAAGAAACAGCAGAAGTCTTTTGCGCCACAGCTATATGATTTGACAGCATTGCAGCAGGATGCCAACCGTATATTTGGATTTTCCGCAAAACAGACGCTTGATTTTATGCAGAATCTCTATGAGCGTCACAAGGTCGTGACCTATCCCAGAACAGATTCCCGCTACCTCACGGCAGATATTGTGGAGACGATACCGGAACGGCTGAGGGCCTGCCGGGTCGGCGTATATGCGCCAATCTGCGGAAGGCTGCTGAAGACAACGATTAAGGCGAACAAATCTTTTGTGGACGATAAAAAGGTCTCTGACCATCATGCCATTATACCCACGGAGCAGAGTGTGAATCTCAAAGATTTGGAGTATGGCGAGCGCAGGATATATGAGTTAGTTGTTTCGCGTTTCCTCGCGGCGCTGCTGCCGCCTTGTGAGTATCAGCAGACAGAAGTGACGGCTAACTGCCAGGGGGAGAAATTTTCTTTGCGGGGACGAATTCTGCAGCAGCCAGGCTGGCAAGAAATCAAAACCCTGCAGAAGGAAGCGGGTTTTGCAGATGAAGAAGAATCTGATGACTTTGCGGAAACCAGCCCTGATGGAGCGGGAGAAATCATAACCGGAAGTATCCCTGATTTTTCCAGGGGACAGAAGATTTTATTTTCAGATGGCAAAATTACCCAGGGAAAAACGAAGCCGCCGGTGCCTTTTACAGAGGCAACGCTCCTCGCCGCTATGGAAAATCCGGTGAAATATATGGACAGCTCAGATAAAAAGCTGCGCCAGACTCTGGGAGAAACCGGAGGTTTGGGAACGGTCGCTACACGTGCTGATATTATCGAGAAATTATTCCATAGTTTCATGATAGAAAAGCGTGATAAATATATTCATCTGACCTCTAAAGGCAGACAGGTTCTTGAACTGGCGCCTCAGGGACTGACGTCTCCCGAATTGACGGCAAAATGGGAACAGGAGTTGGCAGACATTGCGGGAGGAAAGGCAAGAAAGAAGGATTTTGAAGCCAGAATCCGCGCTTACACAACAGATATTGTCAAGGATATTCAGGCATCTTCCAAGACTTACCGCCATGATAACCTCACCAACAAAAAATGTCCGCAATGCGGCAAGCTGATGTTGGAAGTCAACCATAAAAATGGTAAGATGCTGGTCTGCCAGGACAGGGAATGCGGCTATCGCAAGACGCTTTCTAAGGTTACCAATGCCCGCTGTCCGCAGTGCCATAAGAAAATGGAACTGGTGGGAGAGGGCGAGAACCGTCGATTCACCTGCGTCTGCGGCTACCGTGAGAAATTGTCTGCTTTTGAGAAACGCCGCAAAGAGAGCGGAGGCGGCGTCTCCAGGAAAGACGTCTCCCGCTATATGAACAAAATAAAGCAGGAAGCGAAAGAGCCAGTCAATCATGCGTTTGCCGATGCGCTGGCGAAGTTGAAAATGTGAACTTAATGTGGTTTTGGGTTGCATTTTCAAAATGGATTATGTTAAAATGGAGTGGACATTATTTAGATGGCATAACAGCGTCAGTGTGTCAAAATTATCAACTTAAATTTATGGCGAAATGACTGCGCCGCTGGAGGAATAGGAATGGAAGAACATATTATTTTAATTGCGGACGATGTGGAAGTTAACCGCAAGATGCTCAGTTTTATTTTTGAAGAACAATACGAGATTTTAGAGGCAGCCGATGGTGTGGAGACCATAGAACTGATTGAGAAATATGGGGAAGCATTGTCGCTTATTTTTCTTGACCTGATGATGCCGAACAAGTCAGGACTGGATGTTTTGGAATATATGTCCGGCAAGGGTTATATCAATTCCATCCCAGTGATTATGATTACCGGGGAAGCTACGGCAGAAAGTGAAGTAAAAGCATATGAATACGGCGTTTCCGATATTATTTACAAGCCGTTTGAGCCTAAGGTAGTTATGCGGCGTGCCCAGAATATCATTGAACTGTTCCAGAACAGAAGGGATATAGAGGAGAAACTTGAGAGACGTACCAAACAGCTGCGCGAGAGCCGCGAGAAGCTGGAACGCAGCAATGAATTCCTTGTGAATGCTTTGAGTTCCGTGGTGGAATTCCGCAGCCTGGAATCCGGCGAACACATTCAACGGGTGAAATATTTTACGAAAATAATTTTAAAATATGTAAAAGAAGAGTTTCCTGAGTACGGTCTTACGGATGAATCAGTAAATCTGATTACCAGCGCATCAGCGCTTCACGATTTAGGGAAAATTGCCATTCCAGACAGTATTCTGCTCAAGCCTGGCAAGCTGACCAAAGACGAATTTGATGAAATGAAGAAACATACAACATATGGTTGTGAGTTGCTGGAGAATTTCAAGCAGGAGGATAATGAGTTCTACCGTTACTGCTATGATATCTGCAGACATCACCATGAGCGGTATGACGGTAATGGCTACCCTGATAAGTTAGTAGGCGAGGATATACCAATTTGGGCGCAGGTAGTCTCCATTGTGGATGTTTATGATGCACTGGTGAGCAAGCGTGTTTACAAGGCAGCTTATGCTGTGGAAGAAGCGGTGCGCATGATTAAGGATGATGAGTGCGGCGTATTTTCACCGAAGATTCTGGATTGTTTTGAGATGGCGAAAAGTGAATTTTTCCGGGCAACCGAAGAGAAGTTTTCATTTGTGTAGAGGAAATGCGTCTCGATAAAGAATCCCCCTTTTTGGAAAAGTGTTCCCACTGTCCATCTCCCGAAATTTGATGAATAT
>CAJUHY010000031.1 GCA_910585895.1 uncultured Lachnospiraceae bacterium | reverse complement strand
GCGCAGCAATGCGCGCAGCTGACTGCCACTAATCGGTCGAGGGCTTGACCTAGAGTGCTTAGTGAAGGCGAGTGAAGCGAAGGCTGAGCTTAGCCCGAAGGTCGTTCCGAGGAACTTAATGAAAGCGAGCCGTAGGGGAAGCTTGAATTTAGTGAACGGAACTTCCTTGTGAGGATTATGTGTCTACAATCTGTCTGTATGGGTTTTTGAAGGTGCAGAAGAAATATATGAACAAAAAATTATTTTCCACGTATAATCATATTATAATAATGCGTGGAATATTGTTATAAATGTATAGGGGAATCATACAGCGGCAGTATTGCGGTCTCCAAAACCGTTCACGGGGGTTCGAATCCCTCTTCCCCTGTTAGAGTAGTCCTGAAAGCCTTAGCGATGATGTGGGTTTTTAGGACTTTTGACTTGTAGAGCGATATTGTGGTTATTCACAAGGATTTGGGTTGCAACTGTTTTACGGTAGCTATTGCAGCCTGTATATCATTGATAGATTTATACCGTTTCATTTATATAAGATTAAGGGTTGTATACTTTAATCGCATGTGAATCAAAATTACTGCAACAGCAGATACGATAGAAAAAAAATGAAAAATTATGTTAGGAGATGATTCGCTTGACAGCGGCACAGATTTTAGCAGTAACAATATTTGTTGTTATGTTTGTTTTGATTGTTTTGGACAAAATTGAGAGGCATTATGTCACATTAGGGTGTGGATTTTTAACAGTTGTGGGTGTGTTTGGCATAATAATGAGAGATACACATGCAATCTTTGAGACACTGAATTTGCGGTGCATATTTACATTAAGGTTTTGGTATGTTACAGGAAGTGAAGGCGAGAGCACGGCAGGAATTAACTGGGCGACCATCATATTTATCGCTGGTATGATGATTATGGTAGAGGGCATGGCAAAAGCCGGATTTTTCCGCTGGCTGTGTATGCTTTTGGCAAAAGCAGTAAATTACAAGCCGATTCCATTGTTTGTCGCATTTATGATTATGTCGGCAGGGCTTGCGATGTTTATTGACAGTATCACTGTAATTCTGTTTCTTGTTGCGGTGACAATTGAGCTTGCAAAGTTGTTGAAGTTTAATCCGATACCAATGGTGTTATCAGAAATTTTTTGTGCGAACCTCGGTGGTTCGGCTACGATGTGCGGCGATCCGCCCAACATTATCATTGGTACATCATTGGGTTATTCATTTGGTGATTTTATTACAAATACAGGTATTATGGCAGGTATCAGCTTGGTTATCATCGTCTTCTATTTCTTGTTGGTGTTCTATAAAGATTTAAAGACGAAAGATGGAGAGGTGATAGACATTTCCTCCATGCCGACACCCAGGGAAGCGATTTCGGATAAGCGTGAATTTGCAATCAGCAGTATAATATTTGCCTGTGCGGTCATTTTATTGGTGACACATGAATACACGGGGCTTACGGTAGCGTTTATCGGTACATCGATTGCGGTTGTAACATTGATTACATCCTGGAAATATGCTTTAGAACTGTTGAAGAAGGTTGACTATAAGACACTTTTATTCTTTATCGGTCTTTTTATGGTAGTTGGAGGATTGGAGCAGACCAACATTCTGGAAATGATTGCCGGGTTTATCGGTAAGGTAAGTGGAGATAACTTGTACATAATGGTGGCGATTATTCTTTGGATTTCTGCGGTGGCAAGTGCGCTTGTTGATAATATACCGTTTGCAGCTACGATGGTTCCGGTTATTAAGAGCCTTTCTGCCACACAGGGCGTGGACCTCTCCACACTTACCTGGGCGCTTTCCATGGGTACTGATATTGGAGGAAGCGCGACTCCTATTGGCGCTTCTGCAAATGTAGTAGGAACATCAGTTGCCGCAAAGAACGGCTATGTCATTGGCTGGGGTAAATACTGCAAAGCAGCAGTTCCGGCGACATTGATTGTAATCACGGTATCTATGTTATTTATTTTTGCACGCTATTGTTAACTGGCAGTCTGGCATGATATGCGTTAGGTTGCAATGGCATTCAGATAGAAATGTCTGAGAGAGGAGGAATAGTGTGAGCGAACAATTAATTATTACGTTAAGCCGTGAATTCGGCAGTGCGGGACATGAAATTGCAGAGAAGATAGCCAAGGATTTGGGGCTTAAGTTTTACGACAGAAGTATGCTTGATGAGATTGCAGAGCAGATGGATGTTAATATTGAAGTTCTTGAGAAATATGATGAAAAGCCACGGAACCGTATCCTGTCTAGGCGGGTTGGCAAATATTCCAATTCCATGGAAGAAATTCTTGCAGAGACCCAGTTTGATTTTATCAGGGAAAAGGCAGAAAGCGGAGAATCTTTTGTTATTGTGGGACGTTGTTCGGAGACCGTGCTGCAGGATGTGGAAGGAATGATTTCCATCTTTGTCAACGGAGATAGAGAATGTAAAGTAAAACGTGTCATGGAGAAATACAAATTGAGCAGGGAAGATGCCTTAAAGAAGATGGAGCGGCATGATTTCAAGAGGAAGCGTTACCATAACAGGCATTCTGAGCATAAGTGGGGCGATTCGAGGTTTTATGATATCTGCATTAACAGCAGCCCGCTTGGCGTTTCCGGCACGGTAAAAGTTCTGGAGAACTATATTGATGAACGCAAATCTCAGCCTAAGAAATAACCAATGGGTTTTGTGTGCTCAGTAAAATAATACAATGCAAAAAACAACCACTTGTTCGCAATGCTTACAAGTGGTTGTTTACATATATTACAGAATATGCTATGATAAAGGCAAAAATGTAAAAGAATGCGAGGAAGCGTATGTTAGTATTTATTATTGGAGGAGTAGTTTTAGTAGCAGTGATTATTGCAGTGGTAGCGTCTGTGGCAGGAGCTGTGGCGGGAGTTGTAGACGAGGAAAGCGAAGAGTAATAAGACGTGAAAAAAGAACATGTGATAGACCGGGTTTTGCCAGGCAGTATCGCAGAGGAATTAGAACTCGAACCTGGTGACGTGCTGTTAACGGTAAATGGCAATGAAATTGAGGATGTTTTTGATTACCATTATTATATGAATGAAGAGTATCTGACCGTAGTTATCCGCAAGGCAGATGGCGAAGAATGGGAATTAGATATCGAGAAGGAATACGAAGATGACCTGGGGATTGAGTTTGAGAATGGCCTGATGGATGATTACAAGTCCTGCCATAACAAATGTATTTTTTGTTTTATAGACCAGATGCCTCCAGGGATGCGGGATACCTTGTATTTTAAGGATGATGATTCCAGGCTTTCCTTTCTGCAGGGCAATTATGTGACGCTTACCAATATGAAAGAGCATGACTTGGAACGGATTATTGCATATAAATTAGCCCCCATTAACGTATCTGTGCAGACGACGAACCCAGAACTTCGCTGTAGAATGCTGAACAACCGTTTTGCAGGGGAAGCGTTATCTAAGATAGACAGGCTTTATGAGGCTGGGATTTCTATGAATGGGCAGATTGTCCTCTGTAAGGGGATTAATGACGGCAGGGAATTAGAGCGCAGTATCACGGATTTGATGAAATATATGCCGGTGATGGAGAGTGTATCTGTCGTTCCGGTAGGATTGAGCCGTTTCCGTGAGGGTCTGTTTCCTTTGGAGCCTTTTACGAAAGAGGATGCCAGCCAGGTTCTTAAGGTGATTCATCATTTCCAGAAGGTTTGTGTACAAAAGTGCGGACTGCATTTCATCCATGCCAGCGATGAATGGTATTTGCTGGCAGAAGAGGAGCTGCCGGCAGAAGACAGTTATGACGGTTACCTTCAGCTGGAAAATGGTGTGGGTATGCTGCGTCTATTACGGACGGAGTTTGTAGAAGCTCTGGCAGAAGCGGAGGAATCAGAGAACACTCGGTCGGCTGTACCGGAGACAGCAGCAAGTTTCGATAAGGGAGAGGATAATGCGCAGCAGAGGGGCTGCCGCTTAACAATTGCTACGGGGCTTTTGGCAGCGCCGACGATACAGGAACTGGCAGATTGCTTTATGAAGGTATTTCCACAGATTGAGATTCAGGTGATTCCTATTGTGAATCGTTTTTTTGGTGAACAGATTACTGTTTCCGGCCTTCTTACTGGGCAGGATATTATAGGGCAGCTTGAAGGAAAGAATCTGGGAAGCAGGCTGCTGCTTCCATGTAACCTTTTGCGCAGCGGGGAAGAGGTTTTTCTTGATGATGTTACGCTTATGCAGATGGAAAATGCTTTACAAGTAAAGGTGGATATTGTAAAATCAAGCGGGCAGGATTTGGTATCCTGTCTGTTGAATGGTTAAAAAGATATAAAATAAGGAGATTAGAATGAGTAAACCGGTAGTTGCAGTTGTAGGGCGCCCCAACGTGGGGAAGTCCACATTGTTTAATGTGCTGGCGGGGGAGCGCATTTCGATTGTGCAGGATACGCCAGGCGTGACAAGGGACAGGATATATGCAGACGTGAACTGGTTGGACCGGGCGTTTACCCTGATTGATACGGGAGGGATTGAGCCTGACAGCAGTGATATCATCCTTTCCCAGATGCGGGAGCAGGCGCAGATTGCGATAGATACGGCAGACGTCATTATATTTATAACAGACGTCAGGCAGGGGCTTGTGGATGCAGATTCCAAGGTCTCTGACATGTTGCGCCGTTCACACAAGCCGGTAGTGCTGGTCGTGAATAAGGTCGACAGTTTTGAAAAGTTAATGCCGGATGTGTATGAATTTTACAATCTGGGAATCGGAGACCCTGTACCGATTTCTGCCGCCTCCAGGCTGGGTATTGGCGATATGCTGGATGAACTGATAAAACATTTTCCGGAGGGTACAAGTGAAGAGAATGAAGACGACCGGACTAAGGTTGCAGTAGTAGGGAAACCGAACGTAGGAAAATCTTCGCTGATTAATCACCTGCTTGGAGAGGACCGTGTCATTGTCTCAGATATTGCGGGTACAACCAGGGATGCGATAGATACGGAGATTGCCTATGAGGAGAGGGAATATGTGTTTATTGACACAGCAGGACTTCGCCGCAAGAACAAGATTAAAGAAGAATTGGAGCGGTTCAGTATTATCCGTGCAGTGACGGCTGTGGAGAGGGCAGATGTGGTGGTGGTAATGATTGACGCCACAGAGGGCGTGACTGAGCAGGATGCCAAGATTGCCGGCATTGCCCATGAGCGTGGCAAAGGCATTATCATTGCCGTAAATAAGTGGGATGCCATTGAGAAAAATGACAAGACTATTTATAAACATACCGAGAGAATCCGTGAGATTTTAAGTTTTATGCCTTATGCAGAGATTCTGTTTATCTCAGCAAAGACCGGGCAAAGGACGAAAAAGCTTTTTGACATGATTGATGTGGTGCTGGAAAATAATTCCATGCGCGTTGCCACGGGCGTTTTAAATGAAATTATGTCGGAGGCTGTGGCAATGCAGCAGCCGCCTTCCGATAAAGGAAAACGCCTCAAATTGTATTATATGACACAAGTTGCGGTCAAACCGCCGACATTTGTGATTTTTGTCAATGATAAGAAGCTGATGCATTTTTCCTATACTCGTTATCTGGAGAACTGTATCAGGGAGGCATTTGGTTTTCAGGGAACATCTTTGAAATTCATCATTCGGGAGAGGAAAGGAGAATAAGCATGAATATGATTCTGGCACGGGTAATCTGCATCGTAATCGGCTATTGTCTGGGAATGTTTCAGACAGGGTATATCTATGGAAAACTGCATCATGTTGATATACGGCAGCATGGCAGCGGGAACGCGGGGGCGACGAATACCTTGCGTACGCTTGGTTTAAAAGCAGGGCTGATTACATTCTTGGGGGATTTGGGCAAGGCGATGCTCTCAATGCTGATTGCCTGGCTGCTGTTTCACGCTGAATATCCGGGATTTGTCATGCTTCTGGAGATGTATGCCGGACTGGGGGCTGTCTTAGGGCATAATTTCCCCGCTTACCTTAAGTTTAAGGGCGGCAAGGGGATTGCCTGTACAGCAGGATTTATCCTTGCGTTTTATCCGCCAATGGCTGTTTTATGCCTTCTTTTGTTCATTGTGGTGGTTGCTGTCACCAGATATGTTTCGTTAGGCTCTATTCTGGTGATGGTTTGCTTTTTTGCGCAGCTTGTGGTGTTCGGTCAGCTGGGTTATCTGAGGATAAACCAAGATTTTATAGTTGAAATGTACATAGTGGGCGGATTTTTTGCAGTAATGGGAATCTGGCGCCATAAGGCAAATATCAAGCGGCTTCTTAGTGGGACAGAGAATAAATTTTCTTTCAGTAAGTCGGGAAGCCTGGAAAAGAAATGAGGAAATAAATATGGCTAAGGTAAGTATCATCGGTGCAGGAAGCTGGGGAACGGCCCTGGCATCGGTGCTTTCGCATAACGGACATGAAGTGACCATCTGGTCTGTCATAGAGGAAGAAATCAGGATGCTTGAGGAGAAGCGGGAGCATGTGACGAAGCTTCCGGGTGTAATCTTAGCAGAATCGATACGGTTTACTACGAATCTTGAGGCAGCCATAGCGGAGCGGGATTTGCTGGTGCTTGCAGTGCCTTCCGTATTTACCAGGAGTACAGCAAGGAATATGAGGCCCTTTGTAGAGGATAGGCAGCTGATTGTCAATGTTGCAAAAGGCATAGAGGAAAAGACCTTGCTGGTTTTGAGTGATATTGTGGGGCAAGAGATTCCGCAGGCGAGAGTTGCTGTGTTATCGGGACCCAGCCATGCTGAAGAAGTAGGACGACGGCTTCCAACCACTTGTGTGGCTGGGGCAAAGACCAGGGAAGCGGCAGAGTATGTGCAGAATGTGTTTATGAACGATGTGTTCCGTGTATACACAAGCCCCGACATGATTGGCATTGAGTTGGGAGGGGCATTAAAGAATGTCATTGCTCTGGCAGCCGGAATGGCAGACGGGCTCGGTTATGGAGACAATACGAAAGCGGCTTTGATTACCAGGGGAATCACGGAGATTGGGCGGCTTGCGCTTGCTATGGGTGCAAAGTACGAGACAATCAGCGGGCTTACCGGTATCGGTGATTTGATTGTCACCTGTGCCAGCAGGCACAGCAGGAACCGTAAAGCAGGTATGCTGATAGGGCAGGGGAAGACTATGGAGGAAGCCACAGAGGAAGTACAGATGGTCGTGGAGGGCATTTATTCTGCCAAGGCTGCGATGGGGCTTTCCCAGAAATATCAGGTGCCTATGCCGATTATAGAGCAGGTAAATCTGGTATTGTTCGATGATAAACCTGTAGGAGAAGCAGTGCAGGAATTGATGCTCCGTGACAGGAAATCAGAACATGAACAGAGTAAATGGGATTAGAATTGGGGCAAGCGCTGGCACAGCGCTATAAGATCAAAAGGCAGCTTGGCAGGGGCGGCAACGCTCATGTATATCTTGCTGGTGATATGGTGGATGGAAAGAATCGGGCAATAAAGGAAATCAGTAAATCTCTGGACTGCCGGATTTATGAGTTTGCATACAGGGAAGCGGAAATTGTACGCAAACTGAATTATCCTTATTTCCCGCAGATTTTTGATATTTTACATACGGCTAAGGCAGACTATATTGTCATGGAATATCTCGAGGGTGAGACTGCCAGAGAGCGTCTGGACAGGATGGGACCGCAGCCTGCCGGGGAAGTAGTGCGCTGGGCAAAAGATTTATGCCTTATGCTCACGTATCTCCATAGCTATAAGCCGCCGATGATATACTGTGATTTGAAGCCGGATAATATTATGATACAGTCTGCAGGAAATCTCAGGCTGATAGATTTTGGAGCAGTTCTGGAGTTGGGAAAAGAAGCAGGAGGTTCCAGGCTGCGGCTGGGAACCAGAGGTTATGCGGCTCCAGAGCAATTTGACAGCGGGAAAGCTATCGATGCGCGGACGGATATTTATGCGCTGGGCAGGACAATGTACGAACTTTTGACAGGCAAGTCTCCCTGTAAGGCAGAGGCAAAGGAGTTCTCTGTACGTAGTCTGAAACGTTCCATGCCCCGCAAACTGGCGCAGGTTATCCGAACATGTACCTGGGAGGAGCCGGCCAAACGTTACCGGAATTGCGAAGAATTAAGGGAAGATTTAATAATTATAGGGTAAGGCATAAAAGGAAAGGGAGAAAAAGATGGCAGAGAAACAGGAATACGGCGCCGGGAATATTACGGTGCTGGAAGGTTTGGAAGCCGTAAGGAAAAGGCCGGGTATGTATATCGGGAGTGTGTCCCGCAAAGGTTTAAATCATTTAATTTACGAAATTGTAGATAATTCTGTCGATGAACATCTGGCAGGATTTTGTGATAGAATTAAGGTGACTCTGGAAAAGGATGGTTCCTGTACGGTTGAGGATAATGGACGCGGCATACCAGTGGGTCTGCATGAAAAAGGCGTAGCGGCAGCACGTCTGGTGTTTTCCACACTTCACGCCGGGGGCAAATTCGATAACGATGCCTATAAGACCAGCGGCGGGCTTCATGGCGTAGGTTCTTCAGTGGTCAATGCCTTATCTGTTTATCTGGATTTGGAGGTGTATTTGGACGGCAAAATCCATCATGACAGGTATGAGCGCGGCAACCCTGTAGTAGAATTGGAACGGGGGCTGCTTCCGGTAATCGGCAAAACGCGTAAGACAGGGACGAAAATTAACTTTCTGCCGGACCCGGAAATTTTTGAGAAGACCTATTTTAAGGAGGAAGATGTCAAGAGCCGTCTTCACGAGACTGCCTACCTGAATCCCAGATTGACGATTGTCTATGAGGATAAGCGCGGGGATGTTGCGGAGCATATTGAGTTCCACGAGGAGGAGGGAATTATCGGCTTTGTCAAGGATTTGAACCGTAAGGTGGAAGCAGTTCATGAGGTTGTATATTTCCAGGGAGAAAGCGAAGGGATTACGGTGGAAGCGGCGTTCCAGTATATCAATGAATTTCGTGAAAACGTACTGGGCTTCTGTAATAATATCTACAACGCTGAGGGTGGAACACACCTGACTGGATTTAAGGCGGTGTTTACGACAGTTATCAATAATTATGCCAGGGAGCTGGGCGTGTTAAAGGAAAAGGATACCAACTTTACCGGTGCGGATGTGCGCAATGGCCTGACAGCAGTTATTTCCATCAAACATCCCATGCCCAGATTTGAGGGGCAGACAAAGACCAAGCTCGATAATCAGGATGCGGCACGTGTCACCAGCAAGGTTACCGGGGAGGAGATACAACTCTATTTTGATAAGAATCTGGAAAATCTCAAAAAAGTGATTGCCTGTGCAGAAAAGGCGGCAAAAATCCGCAAGACGGAGCAGAAAGCAAAGACCAACCTTTTGATGAAGCAGAAGTTTTCTTTTGATTCTAATGGCAAACTTGCCAACTGCGAAAGCAGGGACGCTTCTATCTGTGAGATTTTCATTGTGGAGGGAGATTCCGCAGGCGGTTCGGCAAAGACTGCCAGAGACCGCAATTACCAGGCAATCCTGCCGATACGAGGGAAGATTCTTAATGTTGAGAAAGCAAGTATTGACAAAGTGCTTGCCAATGCGGAAATTAAGACGATGATTAATGCTTTTGGTTGCGGTTTTTCAGAGGGTTACGGCAATGATTTTGATATATCCAAATTGCGATATGACAAGATTATTGTGATGGCGGATGCGGATGTGGACGGCGCCCATATTTCTACATTGCTGCTGACGCTGTTTTACCGCTTTATGCCGGAATTAATTTTTGAAGGGCATGTCTATATTGCTATGCCTCCATTATATAAGGCGATTCCCAGCAAAGGTGAGGAAGAATATCTGTATGATGATATTGCCTTGGAGAAATACAGGAAACGCCATAGGGGCCCGTTTACTTTGCAGCGGTACAAAGGACTGGGGGAGATGGATGCGGAGCAGCTTTGGGAGACGACCTTGAATCCACAGACGCGTATGCTCAAGAAAGTGGAAATTGAGGATGCAAGGATGGCCTCGGACGTAACAGAGATGCTGATGGGCACGGAGGTCCTTCCCCGGAGAGAATTTATTCATGAACATGCGCATGATGCAGAGTTAGATATATAGTTCACAGTTGAGAATGCGAGGCATAAAACCTTGCGAATGGCGTGGGCAGAACTGCATTATATATATAGAAAGGAACAGACCATGCAGCAGAATGAACAGATTATCCGCACCGAATATTCGGAGCTGATGCAGAAATCATATATAGATTATGCTATGAGCGTGATTGTGGCAAGGGCGCTGCCGGATATCAGGGATGGCTTAAAGCCGGTACAGCGCAGGACGCTTTATGATATGCATGAGCTGGGAATCCGGCATGACAGGCCATACCGGAAATGTGCGAGGATAGTGGGGGACACGATGGGTAAATATCATCCCCATGGAGACAGTTCCATTTACGAGGCGCTTGTTGTGATGGCGCAGGAGTTCAAAAAAGGGCTTCCACTTGTGGATGGGCATGGTAATTTCGGCTCCATCGAGGGCGATGGTGCAGCGGCGATGCGTTATACGGAAGCGCGTCTGATGAAAATTACCCAGGAGGCGTACCTTGCAGACCTGGACAAGGATGTAGTGGACTTTGTGCCTAATTTTGACGAGACGGAAAAAGAGCCATCCGTGCTTCCGGTACGAGTGCCAAATCTTTTAATCAATGGCGCAGAGGGAATTGCCGTAGGCATGGCAACGAGTATTCCGCCGCATAATTTCTCAGAGGTAATTGAGGGTGTCAAAGCCTACATGAAAAATCCTGACATTACAACAGAGGAAATGATGGAATTTATCAAAGGACCGGATTTTCCAACCGGAGGAATCGTGGTCAATCAGGACGACTTGTTAAATATTTATGAGACCGGGGCTGGTAAGGTTAAGATTCGCGGGAAGGTGGAGACAGAGCAGGTAAAAGGCGGCAGGCAGCGTCTGGTCATCACGGAGATACCCTACACGATGGTGGGCGCAAATATCGGCAAATTCCTTATGGATGTCTATCATCTGGTGGAGGCGAAAAAGACCGGAGATATCGTGGATATTTCCAATCAGTCCTCGAAAGAGGGCATCCGCATTGTGCTGGAACTGAAAAAAGGAGCGGATGTGGAGAATCTCTGTAATATGCTCTATAAAAAGACCCGCCTGGAAGATACATTTGGCGTCAACATGCTTGCAGTGACGGATGGAAGACCGGAGACGCTGGGACTTGTGCCGATTATCAGGCATCATGTGAATTTTCAGTATGAGCTTGCCACCAGGAAATACAGGACATTGCTGGCGAAAGAGCTTGATAAGAAAGAGGTTCAGGAAGGCTTAATTCAGGCATGTGACGTGATTGACCTGATTATTGAAATCCTGCGCGGTTCCAAGAATATCAAGGATGCCAAAAACTGCCTGATGCATGGCAATACGGAGAAAATCAAGTTTCGCTACAAAGGCTCGGAGGCAGATGCCAAAAACCTTTGTTTTACCGAGCGGCAGGCAACAGCAATTTTGGAGATGCGCTTGTATAAGCTGATTGGTCTGGAAATTGAGGCTTTGATGAAGGAGCATAAGGAGACATTGGCTAATATAGCGAAATATGAAGAGATTTTAGGAAGCCGCAGCGCCATGGCCAAGGTGATTGTTAAGGAACTGAACCGATTCCAGAAAGAATATGGAATGCCAAGAAAGACCAGCATTGAAAATGCCAGAGAAGCAGTCTATGAAGAGAAGAAAATAGAAGAGATGCCCATAATCCTTTTGATGGACCGTTTTGGCTATGTGAAGACCATTGATGTGTCAGCCTATGAGAGGAATCAGGAGGCAGCCGACGGGGAGAGCAGATATGTCATCCGCTGTATGAATACAGACAAGCTTTGCATTTTCACAGATAAAGGGCAGCTTCATCTGGTTAAGATTTTAGACCTCCCTTATGGAAAATTCCGCGATAAGGGAACGCCCCTTGACAATATAAGCAATTACAATAGCAGCGAGGAAACAATTGTATATATCAACAATCTAAACAGTCTTTTTGGCAGAAGGCTTTTGTTTGTCAACAGTGCAGGTATGCTCAAACAGGTAGAGGGAGCGGAATTTGATGTTTCTAAACGTACAACGGCGGCAACGAAGCTGAATGAGGGGGAGAAACTCATCATGGTGGAGATGTTAAATGAGACGGAGGGAGAGAGTATTGTCCTGCAAACGGAAAAGGGAATGTTCCTGCGTTTTGAGTCGGCGGGCGTGCCACAGAAAAAGAAAGGCGCTATCGGTGTTCGCGGTATGAAGATTGATGAGAATGACCGTCTGAAAGCAGCCTATCTTCTGGGCGACGAGGAGTGTGTGATTGAAGAAAAGGACAAGCAGATTATGTTGCACAGGCTCAGGGTAGCCTGCCGTGATGGAAAAGGCGTAAAGAGATAGATAAGATACAGGAGGCATCATGGACAGAGAGACAGATGTTGTAATTGTAGGTACTGGAGCTGCCGGACTGTTTGGTGCGCTGCAGCTGCCGGAAAGTACAAAAATAACCGTAATCACCAAAGAGGCGGTCGAGGACAGTGATTCTTTTCTGGCTCAGGGGGGAATCTGTATGCTGAGGTCCGAGGAGGACTATGATTCGTATTATGAGGATACTATGAAAGCGGGGCATTATCGAAATAATCCGCAGTCTGTGGAGATGATGATTCGCAGTTCCAGACAGATTATAGACCTTTTGATTGGTTATGGCGTGCAGTTTGAGCGGCAGAATGGAGAATTGGCATTTACCAGGGAAGGCGGGCACTCGCGGCCAAGGATTTTGTTCCACGAGGATATCACCGGCAAAGAGATTACCGGCAAACTGTTAAATCAGGTGCAAGAGCGCAGCAATATAACGATATATGAGCATACGGAGATGATAGACGTGCTATGTGAGGATAATGTCTGTCATGGCGTGGTGGTTGCGGACAGCCACGGCAGGGTGCAGCCCCTGTATGCCGGATACACGGTGCTCGCCTGCGGCGGTATCGGCGGTCTGTACCGACATTCCACCAATTTTTCCCATTTGACGGGGGATGGGATAGCGATTGCATTGCGTCATAACATTGCGCTTCAGGATGTAAATTTTGTGCAAATCCATCCCACCACCCTGTATTCCAAGAAACCAGGCAGGAGTTTTCTGATTTCCGAATCAGTACGCGGAGAGGGGGCGCTGCTCTATAATGCCGGAATGGAGCGGTTTGTGGATGAACTTCTGCCGCGGGACGTGGTGACACATGCCATTGAAGAACAGATGGCGAAGGATGGCAAGCCTTATGTGTGGCTGTCTATGGAGAAAATTGCCAGAGAAGACATTTTAGGTCATTTTCCCAATATATATAAAAGGTGTCTGGAAGAGGGATATGATGTGACTAAGGAATGTATCCCGGTTGTGCCAGGCCAGCATTACTTCATGGGAGGAATCCAGTCAGATTTGGAGGGGAGAACTTCTATGCAGCAGCTGTATGCTGTAGGAGAGACCAGTTGTAACGGCGTACATGGCGCAAACCGCCTTGCCAGCAATTCATTGTTGGAGAGTTTGGTATTTGCCAGGAGGGCGGCGCAGGATATTACGGCTGCCAGGCAGCAGGAGCAGCCCCAAGCCAGGGTCAGCTTTCAACCGGAGAGGTATACGGACAGGAAAAGAATGCAGCAGGAAAACAGAAGAATGGTGCTGCAGGAAATAGAAAGGATGAAAAAAGCATATGAACAACAACATAACCATGACGTTAAATGTGGATGATTTAATTCTGGGCGCGCTGAAAGAAGACATTTCCAGTGAGGATGTGAGCACCAATGCCGTGATGCGGGAAGCACAAAAAGGGGAAGCCCAGCTTATCTGCAAACAGGACGGCGTGCTTGCCGGGCTCGGTGTGTTTCAAAGAGTTTTTGAGTTGTTAGATGAGGATATTAAAGTTGATTTCTCATTTTCTGATGGGGATAAGGTAAAAAACGGAGAAGTGATTGGAACTATTACCGGGGATATCCGGGCAATTTTGTCGGGTGAGCGTACAGCCCTGAATTATCTTCAGCGTATGAGCGGAATTGCTACCTATACCAATTCCATTGCCAGACTTTTAGAGGGCAGCAAGGTCAAACTTTTGGATACCAGAAAGACGACGCCCAATAACCGAATTTTTGAAAAATATGCCGTAAAGACTGGCGGCGGCTACAACCACCGTTACAACCTTTCGGATGGCGTACTGCTCAAGGACAATCATATCGGAGCTGCAGGAGGCGTGAAAGAAGCTGTTCAGATGGCGAAAGAGTACGCTCCCTTCGTGCGAAAAATTGAGATTGAGTGTGAGACGGTAGAAATGGTACAGGATGCTGTGGAGGCCGGCGCAGACATTATTATGTTGGATAATATGAGCGTGGAGGAAATGCAAAAAGCGATTGCTTTTGTGGACGGCAGGGCGGAGATTGAGTGTTCCGGCAATGTGACGAAAGAGAACATTGAACGCTATATTTCTCTGGGTGTAGATTATATTTCCAGCGGTGCGCTGACACACTCGGCGCCGATTATGGACATTTCGCTCAAGAACCTTCACACATTGGCATAAAGGAGGTAAGGTATGGACATAGAAAACAGCAAGTATGGAGAGATTGCGGAAGAAAATTTTCGCAAGGGTTATAATTGTTCCCAGGCTGTATTTCTGGCTTTTTGCGATTTATACGGCATGGATGAAAAGGCGGCAGCGCGTCTTAGTTCTTCTTTTGGAGGAGGAATGGGGAGACTCAGGGAGGTCTGCGGTGCAGTCAGCGGGATGTTTATGACCGTGGGGCTGCTCTATGGTTATGATACGCCGGGGGCGCAGCAGGAAAAAGCAGACCACTATAAGCGAGTGCAGGAGCTTGCCAGAGCATACGAGACAGAGAATGGTTCCATTGTGTGCCGGGAGTTGTTAGGACTGACTGAGAAACGGCAGGAACCGACTCCGGAAAAGCGCACGGAGGGATATTATAAGAAACGTCCCTGTCCCAAACTGGTGCGCATGGCAGCGGCGATTATGGAACAGTATATCAAAGAACATCCGATATCCTAAAAATAGTATGGAAGCCTTTCTAATAGAAGCGGTTTTCTGATTTTCAAAAATTTGGAGGTAGCAAGTATTATGAAAAAATACGTTTCACTATGCTTAGCAATTATTTTTTTCTTTACCACAATGGGAAATCAGTCAGTTTATGCCCAAAACGATGTGGTAATCGGGCAGGAACAAGCGGCGGAATCTAATGATTTAAACAGAGAAGCGAACGAGAATCCTGGCGCAAATCCAGAAGATGAAGATAATCAGGAAAATACGGAAGATAAAGAAGATGACAAAGATGATGATGCCCCCAACCCTGGTCCGGGGGATACGGAAGAGAAACCAGATTTAAAAACAGAAGCAGCGGTAAGTGATTTTACGCTGGAATACAAGCCCATAGATGACACTATGATTCTCAAATATCAGGTAAATGAAATAACCAGCGGCGTGGATATTCTTGTGGATGGTCATCCGGTAGAGACTGGTTATTCCAAGATTTATACTTCTTATATTCATGACCTTCCAGAAGATGCGGAAGGAAAAACATATGCCTTTCAGGTTGTACCCTATGAGTTGAGGACGGTAGAAGGAAAAACGGTCAAAATCATGGGTACGCCTTCCGAATTGAAAAAGTATGAGATACCCTATAAACAGGCAGTTCTTACGGATGTGGATGCAGAATATGACCTGAGCAAAAAATATTTGGCAATTGAATGGTTTGGAGATGCCGTTGCCAGTGTGGACATCTATCTGGACGGTGCGTTAGAACCAGTTGTGACCGGGGTACAAGGCAATTCCTACTCGATGAACATTTCCTGGGAGGCTTTGAGTAATCATACTTATCGACTGGTTCCTTATAATAAGATTGGGGAACAGGGCGCAGAGAAAACGGTCAGTTTAACAGTTGATGATTATACTGCTGTGATAGATTTTCTGGATGTGGAGTATATTGAAGCAAGCAAGCAGCTTCAAATAAACTGGACAGGAACAAATGTTCAGTTTGTGGATATTTATATGAATGATGAACTGTTGGCGGAACGATATACGCAAGAAGAGTTCAATCTCAAGTATGTGCCGCAGGCAGGGGCTTCTTATATCATCTCTGTATGTCCTTTTAATGAAAATGGGATAGAGGGAAACGAAGAAGAGGAGATATTTATAGAAGGCGAGTTTGAAGTAACAGAGATTGATAAAATGAAAGAGGCCAGCAGTTATGGCAAAGATAGCGAAAAGAATTACACAGGTTTTTCCAAGCCGGCAGTTGACGTCTATTGGACAGCGGAGGCAAATGCCAATTACGAGATTTACCGTGCGGCAAGGGATGTAAGAAGCGCATATACATGTATTGCCAGGGTGAAGACGGAAAAAGAAGGTCCCTATATCTATACAGACAGCAATGCGGGAATTGGCAGCAAATATTATAAAATCAGAAGGGTAATCAAGGAAGATGATTTTATTGAGCAGGAGCTGGCAACGGCATTGTCTGATTCCGTCAAAATTACCGTCAAGCTGCCCAAACCGAAAGTGAGCGTTAATCTTACGCCGGAAGGCGCCGTCGTGTTTGACATGGATGGAAAGAAAGAATTTGTCTCCGGCTATACGATTCTGCGCAAGCTTAAAAAAGGCTCTTATAGACAGATTGCAGAGGTGACAGGCAATACATTTACCGATAGTAATACGGAGTTTGGAAAACAGTATTCCTATCGAATAAAGTCATTTTATTATGATGCCAAAACAAAGAAAAAATATTATAGCGCTGTGACAAACGTAAAAGCAAGAAATACCGTAGGAAGTTTTCAAGTGCAGGCGCAGCAGGTGGATGAACAGAAAGTGAAACTTACCTGGGAAGCTGCCGCTAATGCAGAAGGATATGAGGTATATTATAAGTCTGCCACACAGGGAGACTCCTATAAATTGTTGGAAGTGACGGATAAGCTTAAAGCGTCTGTGGCGGTAAAGGAGAGCAGCCGTTATTGTTTTATGGTCAAAGCGTATAAGGAACTGAGCAGCAAAAAAATATATTTTTCCATTGCAGAAACGGAACTGAAAACAGGATTTAAAAGCCCTGGCAATTTCAGGGTATCAAAGACTGATTTTCAGCGTGATGCAAAAAAGAACGTGATTGTCAGAATTGATAAGCTGGTTTGGGATAAAGTATATGGAGCGAAAGGTTACTATATTGATGTGTACAATCCGGCAAAAAAGAAGTTCAGAGTCTTGAAAAAAATCAGAGGCAGAGATAATACGAGTTATCAGGTGTCTAATCCCCTGACGCCGGCAGCAGGAACTGTTGTCTACCGTATCCGCGCTTATTCAGGGACAAGGAAAGTCATCGGTGAAGAACTGGAAGTAAAGGTTCAGATTGCCAAAGTAACCGGGGTAAAGGTCAAAAGGGCAGGCAATTCTGCCAAAGTGACTTGGAAACAGGCGCCATGGGCAGAAACATACCGTATCTACCGTTCCAACGGAAGAAATTGCATACTTGTAGGGACTACAAAAAAACTCAGTTATACGGATAAGGGAATCAGCGGAGGAGTTGCGTACACTTATTATGTACAGGCGGTGAACAATGCACTGAAAAGTGAAGGGGAATACAGTGATCCGGCAGAGTACACGAAAAAGATTTCAAGTGTGGGATATTTAAGCGCCTCCCGCGAAGAGGAACAGGATGTATACCTGGAATGGTTAACAGACGATGGGGCTTGTGGCCACATCATTTATTATCGTGAAGGCGAGAGCGGAGAGTATAAGGTATTGGCAAGAGTGAAAGGAAGCCGTAATTATTATGTCCACAAAAATGTGCCGACAGGCGTGACTTGTTATTACAAAGTATCGCGGCTTGAACTCAATGCTGGCGGTGTGCAGGCAGAGTCGCAGGCACAGACAGCCAAGATTAAACTTAAAAACAAGAAAACAAAATAATCAAACAAAACGGCTGGTCATTATTGACCAGCCGTTTTGTTTGATTATGATATATAAAAAATAATTAAGCGATACTGTTGACAGCTTTGCTCAGACGGGAAATCTTTCTTCCAGCGGTATTCTTATGATACACACCTTTGGAAGCAGCTTTGCTGATTTTAGAAACCGCAGCATTCAATGCAGCCTGAGCAGCTTCCTTATCGTTAGCGGCGACTGCAGCATCTACTTTCTTAATTGAAGTCTTTACCGCAGATCTGATTGATTTGTTGCGGGCTGCTCTCTTCTCAGTTATTAAGATTCTCTTCTTTGCTGATTTAATGTTAGCCAATCCGTACACCTCCCATTCGCAAAATATGACTCACGGCAATCCAAGGACTGATTTGCAAAAGGACTGCGCTGTGTTCTACAGTTGTTTCATTAAAGCCGGACACGGACGTTCTAATGTAAACATACTCATATAGTTTAGTCCCAAAATTTCTATATGTCAATACATATTCTTCTTTTTTTTGCAAAAAATGTTACTATTCACAGTTGCATGGGTGCGGCATTGCTGTGGACAGTAATTAAAATCACAATAGACATTTTTATTTGGAGGGACAGAGAATGGGTCAGTTTCAGGTGCGTACCGATCTGGCATTAGAAACCAGAGAAAAATTTGAAGAGGATAACGTGGAGATAAAGGGTGTGAGGGTGGAAGAAGAGCATCGCAGGAAAAACGAGATTAAGATTACGACCATGGTAATTGAGACAGAAAATGGCGCCAAAGCGATGGGTAAACCCAAAGGAACCTACATTACCCTGGAGGCGGCCAACATGGATTGCCAGGACGAGGATTATCACCGGGAAATTTCGCTTGAGCTGGCGCGGCTGATAAAAAAGCTGCTGCCTAGAAAAAAAGCGCCGCTTTCGGTGCTGGTGGCGGGGCTTGGAAATCGTGAAGTGACGCCAGATGCATTAGGTCCCAGAGTGGTGGATAATATCATGATTACACGCCATGTGCTAAAAGAATTTGGTAAATATGCGTTTGGCGAGGAGGAGGTTAACGCTGTCAGTGGGATAGTGCCCGGTGTGATGGCTCAGACTGGTATGGAAAGCCAGGAGATTGTCAGGGGCGCTATTGAGGAGACGAGACCGGACGTGATGATTGCCATCGATGCGTTGGCTGCGCGCAGTACGAGAAGACTGAGCAGAACCATCCAGATTACCGATACAGGGATAAATCCCGGTTCCGGAGTGGGAAATCACCGGCATGGTCTGTCTGAGGAGACGCTGGGGATTCCGGTGATTGCCATAGGCGTACCTACGGTGGTGGATGCGGCGACGATTGTCGGCGATACCATGCAGACATTAATTCAGGCGATGGAAGAGCACAGTCATTTCCACACTTTGAGCACTGGGCTCAATGCGTTAAATGACATGGAGAAATATGAGCTGATTCGGGAACTTCTTTCTCCTCAGCTGAATACAATGTTTGTTACCCCTAAAGATATTGATGAATCCATCAAACGCCTGAGCTTTACCTTGTCAGAGGGATTGAATATTGCCTTTGCATAAAATATTTTGTACAGGCATATATTTAAGTGTTACATGGTTTTGAGCAAATGGAAGGGCGCCTGGGAAGGTGCATCTGCATGACAGGATAACTGAAATGGGGAAAGCTTTGATAAGGAAAAGAAACAGGAAAGGAAGATATAGACAGTGGCTGCTCTTAGCGTTTAGCGTACTGTTTGTGTTTGTCTGCTATCAAAATATTGCATTGTTGGGGGAGGCGCCTGCATTGCAGCAGCTTGTCAATTTTGTCAGGGAAGAGATTGCGGTGTCGGCATGGAAAAATTGTATGCTGCCGATGGTCTGTGAACAGGAGGAAACGCCGTTCACACTGCAAAGATTTCTGCTGCAGAAAGTGGAAAATTTTTATCCAATCTGTGCATTTAGCGAGACAATTGCCGAGTATGATACACAGATTGAGAGCGATCTGAGCGTAGGGCTGCTGGCAGAGAATGAGAAAGAAAGCCAGAGCCAGGAAGAGGAAAGCCCGGAGGGGGATAAGCAGGAAGAGACAGCGGACGGAAAAGAACAGATGGATAAACAGAAGGAAAAAGAAAAAACGGATACTCAGGAAAACAAGGAGCAGGAGACTGTGGCCGAGGCTGCACCTGAGGGTGGTAAGGCAGTGGAGATTTCCAGGGAGAAGCTGAATGACTTTGATTATTTAATACAGAACTTTTATCAGGTAGACCGTACGACTACGATAGACGGCAGTGAATTGAATGCACAGGCGATGTTGGCGAAAGACATGAAGCTTAAAGGCGGGAATGAAAATGTACAGATTTTGATTTATCATACCCATTCCCAGGAGGGATATGTGGATTCTGCGCCTGGAGACCCGAACAGCAGTGTGGTCGCCGTGGGGGAACGTCTGGCGCAGCTTTTGAGGGAGCAGTATGGCTTGAATGTGCTCCACCATACGGGGGAATATGATGTGGCTGACCGCGACAATGCATATTCCTATGCAGGACCTGCGCTGGAACAGGTACTGGCGGAAAATCCCAGTGTCGAGGTAGTCATTGACCTGCACCGGGACGGCGTGGCGGAGGGCACGCATCTGGTTTCAGAAGTAAATGGAAAGCAGACGGCGCAGATTATGTTTTTCAACGGTTTAAGCCGCACGACGGCCAATGGTAATATTGCGTATCTGGCCAACCCTAATCTTGCAGATAATCTGGCATTTTCTTTCCAACTGAAATTGGCAGCGGAAGAATATTATCCAGGTTTTGCCCGCGGAACTTATCTTAAGGGTTACCGTTATAATCTCCACTACCGTCCGAGGAGCTTGCTTGTGGAGGTGGGCGCCCAGACGAATACGCTGGAGGAGGCTATGAATGCCATGGAACCTTTGGCGGATATCATACATAAAGTGCTTGCACCTTGAGGAAAGAAGGAACATGACATGCAAAAAAACGGAGAAAATTTCACTCATATTTTGAGTTGGGAGCAATTGAAGCAGAAAAAACGCAATGAGATAGAAGAATTGCTGCTGCAGTCTGTACGCCGTTTGGAACCGGCTTACTGGGAGGGCGTAAAACTGCTGGAGGATTGCCTGTATGGGGCATTCTGCTTCCATGAAAGCGGGGAGGCAAAGCGGCGTGTGGTAAGCGCGGCATTCCTGTTGAATGAAAAGGAATTTCTCATGGTTATACTGAGGGATGAAAAAAAGGCGCTGCCCAGTCCTCCGCTGTCTGACGGCGGGATGGAGGAGAAGTTGGAAGCAGTCTTTGAAAAAATTTTAAAACAGGGGCAGCAGAGAACAGAGGAGATGGAAAAATACTTAATTGACATGGAGCAGGAGATTGTGGGCGGCAGAATCAACCGCAATCGAAATCGCTCTATTTTTGAGTGTAAACGCCTGCTGACAGTCTGGAAAAATGACTATGCCCAGTTCCTCAACATGATTGAGGGGATTAACGGCTTGGAGGAGAAGAAAAAAGAAACGCAAGGACCTATTATGAGTGAAGAATCATCATGTTATTTTCGGATTTATGAAAATAAATTGCGGCATCTTACAGAGGAAACGCAGTTCCTGTATGAGGAACTTGTGCATATTCGGGAAGCGCTGGATGCAGCGCTCTCTTATGAGCAGAACCGGATTATGAAAGTTTTTACCACGGTAACGACCATATTTATGCCGCTATCACTGATTGCCGGCTGGTATGGCATGAATTTTGAGGGAATGCCGGAACTGCATTGGCAATATGGTTATATTTTTGTATCTGTATTGAGTGTATTGGTAGTGCTGGCGTGTTTTTGGTTTTTCCGAAAGAAAAAACTCTTTTAACAGCCCGGTCCCACGGAAATCAATTTTTAAATTACAAATCTAAACTTTTTATAAAATGTGATATTTGATATTGACAAAGAAAATAAGGAGTGCTAAATTATGTACATAAGCTGTTAGCACTCAATTTTGAAGAGCGCTAATAAATTAAAGAAATAAAAGAAGATTACCTGGTAAGGAGGAATAAGAATGAAATTAGTACCATTGGGAGACAGAGTTGTTTTAAAGCAATGTGAGGCAGAAGAGACCACGAAATCTGGCATCATTTTAACTGGCGGCGCACAGGAGAAGCCTCAGGAAGCAGAGGTTGTTGCTGTTGGACCAGGTGGAAATGTAGACGGCAAAGAAGTGACCATGCAGGTAAAGGTTGGAGACAAAGTAATCTACTCCAAATATGCAGGCAACGAAGTGAAACTTGACGGAGAAGAATTTATCATTGTTAAACAGAACGACATACTGGCAATAGTTGAATAATATAAAGGAGACGAATCATTATGGCAAAGGAATTAAAATATGGAACAGAGGCTAGAACAGCATTGGAAGCTGGCGTAGATAAGTTGGCAAATACTGTTAGGGTAACATTGGGACCCAAAGGAAGAAACGTAGTGTTAGATAAGTCTTTTGGAGCTCCATTGATTACAAATGACGGTGTGACTATCGCCAAGGAAATTGAACTGGAAGACGCATTTGAAAATATGGGTGCACAGCTTGTTAAAGAGGTGGCAACGAAGACCAATGACGTGGCTGGAGATGGAACGACCACGGCAACGGTTCTGGCTCAGGCAATGATTAAAGAAGGTATGAAGAATTTGGAGGCAGGCGCAAATCCGATTGTGTTACGCCGCGGGATGAAGAAAGCAACCGACAAGGCAGTGGAAGCTATTGCGGCTATGAGCCAGAAAGTGAACAGCAAAGACCAGATTGCCAAAGTGGCAGCAATCTCCGCTGGTGATGACATGGTAGGAAATCTTGTGGCAGATGCAATGGAGAAAGTGTCCAACGACGGTGTAATCACGATTGAGGAATCCAAGACTATGCAGACAGAATTGGATTTGGTAGAAGGTATGCAGTTTGACCGTGGATATATTTCCGCATATATGGCAACTGATATGGATAAGATGGAAGCGAACTTAGACGATCCATATATCCTGATTACAGATAAGAAGATTTCTAATATCCAGGAAATTCTTCCGCTGTTAGAGCAGGTAGTGCAGTCCGGGGCAAGACTTTTGATAATTGCTGAGGATATTGAAGGCGAAGCGCTTACCACTTTGATTGTCAATAAGCTCCGCGGTACATTTAACGTGGTTGCAGTTAAGGCGCCGGGTTACGGCGACAGGAGAAAGGCAATGTTGGAGGATATTGCCATCCTTACCGGTGGTCAGGTGATTTCTGAGGAAGTTGGATTAGAGCTGAAAGAGGCAACGCTTGAGCAGTTAGGACGCGCTAAATCTGTCAAAGTGCAGAAGGAGAACACAATTATCGTTGACGGTGAAGGCGATAAGGAAGCAATTGCAGCGCGCGTATCCCAGATTCGTGCTCAGATTGAGGAGACAACATCCGAGTTTGATAAAGAGAAATTGCAGGAAAGACTTGCCAAACTGGCAGGCGGCGTAGCAGTTATCCGTGTGGGCGCTGCAACTGAGACTGAGATGAAGGAAAGCAAGCTGCGTATGGAAGACGCACTGAATTCTACCAGGGCAGCAGTAGAGGAAGGTATTATCGCCGGCGGCGGTTCTGCATATATCCACGCTGCCAAACAGGTAGCAGAGCTTGCAGAGACTTTAGAGGGCGATGAGAAGACAGGCGCCAAAGTTATCTTAAAGGCGTTGGAGTCACCATTGTACTATATCGTTGCCAATGCGGGGCTTGAAGGCGCAGTAATTATTAATAAAGTCAAAGAATCTGAGCCAGGCGTAGGTTTTGATGCAGCAAAAGAAGAATATGTGAATATGGTATCAGCTGGTATCCTTGACCCGGTGAAGGTGACCAGAAGCGCATTGCAGAATGCAACTTCTGTGGCCTCTACATTGCTGACTACGGAATCCGTAGTGGCAAACATCAAGGAAGACGTACCGCCCATGCCAGCAGGCGGCGCAGGCGGAATGGGAATGATGTAAGGCTTTCTCAGGAAGTTTTTTGAGAAATAAAAATCCCAGATGAATAGGGCATAACAGCCTTGTTCATCCGGGATTTTTTCATTTTACAGAAAAGGTATTACCACACTAAAGTGTAAAAGTATTGTTCCGTTCGTATTTATACGCAGCATACGGCAGAATAGGGATATCTTGACAGATGTAAGGATATTCCGAAAATTGATTTCCGTGCAAGAGAGATTCTTTTTTTGTTGACAGTTGCAGGATTATAACCTAAAATGAATAGATAATAGATTGTACCAAAGTGGAAAATATGGTACAATATAAAATATCAAAGAGACCAAAGGAGGGTTATCTGTGGGAAAGATTGCAGTAGTAACGGACAGTAACAGCGGAATTACCCAAGAGCAGGCAAAGGCGTATGGGATACATGTGTTGCCCATGCCCTTTTTTATAAATGATGAGACGTACTTTGAAGATATTTCGCTTACCCAGGAACAGTTTTATGAGAGGTTAGAAGGCAATGCTGACATTTCCACCTCTATGCCCTCTGTTGGTTCTGTGACCGATTTATGGGATGGGTTGCTGCAGGAGTATGAGGAGATTGTGCATATCCCGATGTCCAGCGGTTTGAGCAGTTCCTTTGAGACGGCGCTGATGCTGGCACAGGAGTATGAAGGAAAGGTTCAGGTGGTGAATAACCAGCGTATTTCGGTAACCCAGAGGCAGTCGGTGGAGGATGCCATTGAATTGGTAAAACGTGGGAAGGGCGCCAAAGAAATCAAAGATTATCTGGAAGAGACCAAGTATGATTCCAGTATTTATATTATGGTTGATACATTGTATTATCTTAAGAAAGGAGGACGCCTGACACCGGCAGCGGCAGCGCTGGGGACGTTGCTCAAGCTTAAGCCGGTCTTGCAGATTCAGGGAGAAAAACTGGATAGTTATGCTAAGGCCAGAACCGTCAAACAGGCAAGGACTATCATGATTGATGCCATAAAGAGCGATTTTGCCAAACGGTTTGGAGACGAGACGGGAGAGAATATGCATATTTTTGTAGCATATACAAAGAATAAGGAGGCAGCTCTGGATTTCAAAGCGCAGATTGAAGCAGCGCTTCCAGGGAGGGAAGTTGAGGTCGTAGACCCATTGTCATTGAGTGTGGCATGTCACATTGGACCCGGTTCTCTGGCAGTGGCCTGTGCCAAGAAATTAATCTTGGAATAAAGGCGCTGTAAGAATCACGATGGTAATTGCAAAGGAGGAGAAGGATGAAAAAACGAATTGGAGCAAAGGTTATTGTTCTGTTGGGGATTTTGTCGTTGTTTTTTCTGGCGTTCAGCGTGGCAAATGTAATGGCTCTTTCTGAGATAAATGAGAAAAATAGCGAGATTGCAGAAATTTATCTGGAATTACAGAAGATAGAAGGGCAGATGTCTGTGCAGGCGCAGGAATTTCGGGGGTTGATGGAATCCGGTAAGCTAAAGGCACAAGGCGTAGAGAAGATTGAGCAGAAAGCTGCTGATTTGCAGGTGTATTTAGATAATATGGATGCCCTATGCAAAAAGACAAAAGATGCATTATTGAATGATAGCTTTGCGGCTTACAAAGAACAGTTTGAAGATTTTATGGCTTTGGGAATTCAGGCAGCGCAGGTGATTGCGCAGGGTGACAGTATTGGTACCCTGGAGGTGTTGAGCCAGAGCAGGCAGAAGAGGGAAGTCCTTGATTCCAGTAAGTCCGCTTACACGGAAGCTATGGAAAGCCGTATTAATTTGGTAGCCAATGAGATAGACGTTAAGATATTTGGTACATATATCTTTAATGTTTCAATGATTGTAGTTTTCATCCTTATGGTAGGAGTGACATTCCTGATTGTGATACGTACAATTGCCAGCCCGGCGAAGAAGGCCAGCGGGCATCTGAATCAGATTGTGGAGAAAATCCAAAAAGACGAGGGGGATTTGACAGAGCGGATTACCGTTAAGACCCAGGATGAAGTGGGACAGCTGGTGAGCGGTGTCAATGGCTTTATTGAACAGCTTCAATCATTGATGCAGAAGCTGAAAGGGGAGTCTGCACGAATGATGGAGTCTGCAGATACAATAACTGACAGGGTGAATATCTCCAATGAGAATGTAAACAGTGTGTCCGCTGCCATGGAACAGCTAGCAGCCAGCATGGAGGAGGTATCTGCCAGTTTAGAGCAGATTACAGACGGAAGCAATGACATCTATAATAAGGCGAAGGTATTAGCCGGCAGGGCTGGAAACGGCGCAGATTTGGTGGAGCAGATTAAAATCAGGGCGCAGACTATCCGCAAGTCGGCAGTAGGCAGCAAGTCAGCAGCCAGCGAGATGATAGGGGAAATCCGTGTCATGTTGGAGCAGGCTGTACAAGAGAGCAAGAGTGTAGGACAAATCAACGAATTGACGGGCGACATACTAGATATCAGCAGCCAGACGAATCTGCTTGCCCTGAACGCTTCCATAGAGGCAGCGAGGGCTGGAGATGCCGGCAAAGGGTTTGCTGTGGTGGCAGATGAGATTCGTGTGCTGGCAGATAACAGCAGAGATGCCGCCAATAATATTCAGAGTATCAGTAATCTGGTGACGGCAGCGGTGGAAAAATTAGCGTTGAATGCTGAGAATATGCTGCAGTTTATTGACGAAAACGTTATGAAGGATTATGATGGTTTTGTGGACGTGGCGAATAATTACCATCATGATGCGGAGGACATGGATGTTATTCTTACAGAGTTTGCCAGCGGCGCCTCAGATATGCAGATGACCATGCAGCGCATCAATATGGGGATTAATGATATAGCCACGACTGTGGATGAGAGCGCCAAGGGCGTGTCCAATGTCGCTGAGAATACCGGAAGCTTAGTGGAGGCGATGGCACATATCCAGAAGGAGACACAGAACAGCCAGAGCATTTCCAGAGAGCTGTGCGGTGAAGTTGAGAGGTTTAAGAAAGTATAGAATTACTGCAGTTCAGCTATACTGGCATTGGAACAGAGCTGTACTGTTAAAAATAAAGTAAAGGATGGTATAGACATGTCACTATTAGAAGAGTGGAGAAGCGTTGCGTATAACCAGGAGGCAAACAAAGGAGAAATCCAGCGTTTCTGGCAGAGGTATTTTCTGTTGGAGAAAGGCGTATATGAGAAGCTGTTGGTTAATCCGGAAGAAAAGGTCGAGGGCACAGTCAAAGAATTGGCAGAGAAATATGGGATAACTGTCATGGAGATGGTGGGATTTTTGGATGGAATCAATGAGAGCCTGATAGAAGCCAACCCTATTGAAGAGATGGATGAGGACACTAAAGTCAGCCTTGCCTTTGATAAGGAGAAGCTTTACAAGAATATGGTAGAGGCTAAGGCGGATTGGCTCTATGAACTTCCGCAATGGGAGAGCATTTTTGACGAAGATACCAGACACAAGCTTTATCTGGAGCAAAAGAAATCCGGCACAATCATTAAAGAACAGAAAATTTATCCGAATGACCCATGCCCCTGTGGAAGCGGCAAAAAATATAAGAAATGCTGCGGAAGGAATTAACAGTCATAACAGATTTGTTTAATTTGTGTTAATTGGTGAAATTTACTCTTTACAGAATGAGTGAAAGAGGCTACAATACTAACGAGAGAAAGCGTTGACAAGAAGAGTACGTTGTGAATTGTCGAGTGTCTTGCAGATTGAGATTGCAGACATAAGCAGAGAGGACCGTCGGTGGGTAGTTTGCCCCAGCGCTGGAAGCGGTCTGGCAGGAAGCAGCCGAAGACCACCTTGGAGCGGCTTTAATAGAGCACGGTGACTCCGTTATCGTCAAATGAGAGGTTCTGTCTTCGGTTATGGGACAGGACAAGCAGGGTGGAACCGCGTATACAACGTCCCATGCATTGCCTTTGGCAGTGTATGGGATATTTTAGTGGGATAAAATACCTGAGGGTTACGCGGTTACCTAAACTTTGCAGTTGAGAAAGGAGAACATGATGAAAATTACATTAAAAGATGGCTCCGTTAAGGAGTACAGTGAGCAAAAAAGCGTCTATGATATTGCCCTGGATATCAGCGAAGGGCTGGCGCGGGCTGCGTGTGCAGGGGAAGTAAATGGTGAAGTTGTGGATTTAAGGACAGTTGTGGACAGCGATTGTGAGCTGAATATACTGACACAGAAGGATGCAGAGGGGCTGCGCACCGTTCGCCACACTTGTTCCCATGTTCTTGCTGAGGCAGTGAAGCAGCTGTTTCCCAATGCCAAGCTTGCCATTGGACCGTCCATAGATGAAGGTTTTTATTATGATTTTGAGGCAGAGCCGTTTTCCAGGGAGGATCTTGATAAGCTGGAGAAAGAGATGAAAAAGATTATCAAGTCTGGCAATCATCTGGAGAAATTTACGCTTCCCAGAACAGAGGCAATCCAGTTTATGCAAGAGAGGCAGGAGCCATACAAGGTAGAACTGATAGAAGATTTGCCGGAAGATGCAGAAATTTCTTTCTATAGGCAGGGGGAGAACTTTACAGATTTATGTGCTGGTCCGCATCTGATGAGCACAAAGCCGATTAAGGCGTTTAAGCTGATTTCCTCTTCTATGGCATATTGGCGAGGTGATTCTGACAAAGCACAGCTTCAGAGAATTTATGGAACGGCATTTGCCACCAAAGATGAGCTGAATGCATACCTGGAGCATTTGGAGGATATTAAAAAGCGTGACCATAATAAGCTGGGGCGCGAGATGAAATTGTTTACTACGGTGGATGTGATTGGACAGGGATTGCCGTTGTTAATGCCCAAGGGAGCTAAGATGATTCAGACCATGCAGCGCTGGATTGAGGACCTTGAGGATAATGAATGGGGTTATATCCGTACCAAGACCCCCTTAATGGCGAAATCTGATTTGTATAAAATTTCCGGTCATTGGGACCACTATACCGCTGGTATGTTTGTGCTTGGAGATGAGGAGAAGGACAAAGAGGTGCTGGCGCTGCGCCCCATGACCTGTCCGTTCCAGTATTATGTATACAAGGCAGAGCAGCATTCTTATCGTGATTTGCCTCTGCGTTACAGTGAAACTTCCACCTTGTTCCGCAACGAGGATTCGGGAGAGATGCATGGACTTACCCGTGTGCGCCAGTTTACGATTTCCGAAGGGCATCTGATTGTCCGTCCAGACCAGATGGTGGAGGAGTTTAAGCAATGTCTTGCCCTGGCAAAATATTGCCTGTCCACATTAGGCGTGGAGGAGGATGTCACGTATCATCTTTCAAAATGGGATCCTGATAATCGGGAAAAATATATCGGTGAGCCTGAGGTCTGGGAGGAGACACAGCAGCATATGCGCGACATTATGGTAGAACTTAACATTCCCTTTACGGAGGATGTCGGGGAAGCTGCTTTTTACGGACCGAAGATAGATATCAATGCCAGAAATGTCTATGGCAAAGAGGATACGATGATTACCATTCAGTGGGATGCCCTGCTGGCAGAGCAGTTTGACATGTATTACATCGATGCCAATGGTGAAAAGGTGCGTCCGTATATTATTCACAGGACATCCATGGGCTGCTATGAGCGTACGCTGGCATGGCTGATTGAGAAATATGCAGGTAAGTTCCCGACTTGGCTGTGCCCGGAGCAGGTAAGGATACTGCCGATTTCGGATAAGTATGAAGATTATGCTGCGAAAGTGGAGAAAGAGTTAAGAGCCAACGGAATTCTCTGCACTGTGGATAACCGTTCAGAGAAAATTGGCTATAAAATCCGCGAGGCGCGTCTGGATAAGCTTCCGTATATGCTGGTGGTAGGGCAGCAGGAGGAAGAGCAGCACACAGTTTCCGTGAGGAGCCGTTTTGCGGGGGATGAGGGAGTTAAACCCCTGGAAGCATTTATCGAACAGATTTGTAAGGAAATCCGCACTAAGGAAATCCGCAGGGAGGAAATGTAGGAAGGAAGCAGATACGCTATAAAAATTATTTTTATGAAAGTGGCAGTTCTTGCCATGCATAAATTATGGGAAATCCCTTGATACTAATAAAGCGGACAGAACCTTGCTCGGTCTGTCCGCTTTATCAATATGCCACCGAAGAAATGGTGGGAGAAAGGAGATTTCAAAATGACACGTTTAAAATGTTCTGTAACAAATTGTGCGTACAATGATGACAGGCTTTGTGCCAAAAAGGATATTATGGTTGGAGGACAGGGGGCAGATAAGCCGAATGAGACCTGTTGTGAGAGCTTTCGTGAGAGAAGTGAAAGCATGACTAATTCTGTACAGCAGGGGACTCCAGAGACAAGTGTGGGCTGCCAGGCAGAAAACTGCCGTTTTAATGAGGGCTGTAAGTGCCATGCGGATGAGATTGGCATTGCAGGAAGCAACGCATGTTGTTGTGCAGAGACAGAATGTGCAAGTTTTGACTGCCAATGTAAGTAGATTTTTAAAAATTTTTCTTTTTGCAAATAAAAACTTTACAACTTTTTTACAATAATTAAGATAAAAGTACTTGTATTCTCTAGCCACAGGAAGTAAAATGTGTTTTGAGTGAAAGAAGAGAAGTACAGGAGGAAATTATGCGTAAGAAATCTCATATATCATTGGCGAAGTATATTGTAGGAAGTCTGGAAGAGCAGGACCTGTTGAAGCATAAGAAAGCGTTCTATCTGGGAAGCATATTGCCAGACTGCAAGCCCTCCTTTTTGACGGTGAAACACGAAATCGAAGGGACTTTCCCCAAGATACAGTGTGAACTGAAGAAACTGGTGGAACTTCAACAATCTTCCAAAATCAACATGCGGGTATTTTACCGTAATCTGGGAGAAATGATTCATTATATTGCAGATTATTTTACCTTTCCTCATAATGTAACGTTTACCGGAAGTCTAAAAGACCACTGTATTTACGAGAAGCATCTGAAAGAAAGCCTGAAAGATTATATTCAGAGCGGGGAGGCAGAAAGGAATCAGTCCCGTATCCGCAAATCCGTGCAGAATCTCAACAGTACGGAAGCAATTTGCAATTTTATCAGGAAAAAACACGATGCATATATAAAATTGAAGAATACTGTCGAAGAAGATTGTCGTCAGATTGTATCTCTCTGTCACCAGGTGGTAGAGGCGGTTCTTCTGCTGATTCACAGAGGAACATCGTGGAAACCAAATGTCGCAGCCAGCTAGAGAATTGTCGAAGAAAAGCATTTTCTGTCGAAATTTCCTGTAAAAAAATAGTGATTTTTGTTTGATTTTTGTGCAGAAAGAGACTACAATAAGGGGACAGGAGACAAGGAGCTGCGAGATGGAAAAATTAGGAGAGCTACAAAAGGAAATTGAGGTGTTACGAAAAGAGTTAGATGTAGTTGCAGCAGTGGATATCAGCGCAGAGGAGTGTTACCAGACAAGCCTTCAGCTTGACCGTCTTATTGAAGACTACATGCGATATACGAAAG
>CAJUHY010000030.1 GCA_910585895.1 uncultured Lachnospiraceae bacterium | reverse complement strand
GATCAACTTATTTTTGGAGAAATTTTGGTGAGTTGGCCAATGAAGGTTCTGTGCAGGGAAGATTGCAAAGGCATCTGTAAACGGTGCGGAGCTAATCTCAATTTGACAGAATGCCAGTGCCAGAAAACAGAGCCGGATCCAAGAATGGCGGCAATCCAGGATATTTTTAACCAATTTAAGGAGGTGTGATCATGTCTATATGTCCAAAAAATAAATCTTCCAAAGCAAGAAGAGATAAGAGAAGAGCAAACTGGAAAATGTCTGTTCCGAATTTAGTGAAATGTAGCAAATGTGGGGAGCTGATGATGCCTCATAGAGTCTGCAAGAGCTGCGGAAGCTATAACAAAAAAGAGATTATCCCTCAGGATTAGTCAAAAGAGCCTCTCCACACAGGAGAGGTTTTTTGTATTGCGGGAAATCCCGCAAAGCATGATTTTAGCTAAGAAAGGAAAAATATGAGACTATTTAATTATGATGGCGGAGTCATGAGGTCTATTTCCAAATTCACAGACTGTATCAGCCTGAGCCTGTTATTTTTGGTAAGCTGTATACCTGTCTTTACAATAGGCACGGCGATGACCGCCATGTACCATACGGCGTACAAGGTCCTGCGCCATGACAGAGGTTATGTGTTTCGGGATTATATAGAATCTTTTGGGGATAATTTTAAACATACAACGCCAGTATGGCTGATAGCTTTGGCGTTGGCAGTCCTTTTGGGTATTGATGGGTACATCATGAATTTTTATGCTAAAGCGGGAAATATACCGGCAGTATTAGGTGTGGTGTTTCTTGTAGGCATGATAGTGTGGTTTGTGTGGATTTCCTATCTTTTTCCTTATATGGCGCGTTTTGAGAACACGAGGAAACAGTCTATGAAGAATGCCGTTCTCTTTCCGATGATACACTTTCCCATGACCATTTTAATGATGACAATAGCGGCAGGGGCAGGGTTTTTGATGTATCTGTTTCCATTTCTGGCAGCAATGCTTCCGGCGATTTACAGTTGGATTCAGAGTTACATTCTGGAGTGGATTTTCCGCAAATATATGACGGAAGAGGAGCGCAAGCTGGAAGACGAGAGGAACCGCAAGAACTTCGATTGATAGTTATAGAAGTAACGATTCAGCCTTGCAGTGGGTTGTTGACTTCTCTGATTACTTATAGTATATTCTTAGGGAGGCATTAGCAAAATAAGGAAATCTAAAGTGCCAGGGCACTTTATCCTGTTGCGCCGTAAGGAGGAAGTTTCATGGAGGAAATGATAAAAGTGGCAGTCGATGCCATGGGCGGAGATCATGCACCGGCAGAGATAGTGAAAGGGGCGGTAGACGCCGTCAAATTGCGGCAAGATATCAAGGTATACCTGATTGGCAGGGAGGAGATTGTCAAGGAGGAACTGGCAAAGCATTCCTATCAGGGCAGCCAGATTGAGGTAATCCATGCCCCGGAGGTGATTGAGACCGCAGAGCCTCCAGTGTTGGCTATCCGTAAGAAGAAGCAGTCATCTATTGTCGTTGGCATGAATATGGTAAAGGAGAAGAAAGCAGATGCTATTGTTTCTGCAGGAAGTTCCGGCGCCATATTGGTGGGAGGACAAGTTATCGTGGGCAGGATTAAGGGTGTGGAGCGGCCGCCGCTTGCCCCGCTGATACCCACGAAGAAAGGCGTGTCCTTGCTTGTTGACTGCGGAGCCAATGTGGATGCCAGGTCCTCACATCTCGTACAGTTTGCCAAAATGGGTTCTGTTTACATGGAAAATGTACTGGGCATTGAGAATCCCAAGGTTGCCATTGTCAATATTGGAGCTGAGGAGGAGAAGGGAAATGCGTTGGTAAAAGAGACTTTCCCGCTTCTGAAGAACTGCCCGGACATCAATTTTGTGGGAAGCATTGAGGCGCGCGATATTCCAGGCGGCGAAGCAGACGTTATTGTCTGTGAGGCGTTTGTGGGAAACGTTATTCTCAAGCTGTATGAGGGCGTGGGTGCAACGATGCTCAGTATGGTAAAGGAAGGCTTGATGGGGACGCTGCGAAGCAAGATTGGAGCATTACTTGTAAAGCCGGCATTGAAAAAGACCATGAAGTCATTCGACGCCAGCGAGTACGGCGGCGCACCTCTGCTTGGGCTGAATGGTCTGGTTGTCAAGACTCATGGGAGTTCTAAAGCAAAGGAGGTAACAAACTCTATTATTCAGTGCGTTACTTTCAAAGAACAGGAAATTAACGAGAAAATCAAAAGAAATATTGGAGGAAGTCATGGAATTTGAAAAAATTAAGAAAATCATTTCAGAAGTATTGAATGTCGATGCAGAAGAGATAACAATGGATACTACTTTCGTAGATGATCTGGGAGCAGATTCTTTGGATATTTTTCAGATTATCATGGGGTTGGAAGAAGAGTTCGATATTGAAATTGCCAACGAGGAAGCAGAGAAGATAGTAACGGTAGGAGATGCCGTTGAACAGATTAAGGATGCATTGAATTAATGAAATTGCTTACACTGATAAGGGATGATATTGCCTGGAAGAAATTGTCAATAATTTCTCCCGGGCTATCCTTGTTTCTTTTTCAGGAAAGACGTTGCCGCACTAAAGTGTGAAAATGTTTTCCTTTATTTTCAGAAAGGAATAATTTATGAATATACAAAATGAAATTGAAGAGAAGATTGGCTATCAATTCCACAATAAGGAATTACTGACTCAGGCGTTGACGCACAGTTCCTATGCCAATGAACGTCATCTGAACAGGCCGGCGGACAATGAACGGTTGGAATTCTTAGGAGATGCTGTGTTAGAGGTTGTTTCCAGTGATTTCTTATTTCATAAATTTCCCGGGCATTTGGAAGGGGAACTGACCAGACTGCGCGCAAGTATCGTCTGTGAGTCTGCGCTGTCCTTCTGTACCAGAGAACTTGCTCTGGGGAGATATCTTTTGCTGGGTAAAGGAGAGGAGCTGACTGGCGGCAGGAAACGTGATTCTATTTTATCGGATGCGCTGGAAGCGTTGATTGGGGCGATTTATCTGGACGGTGGTCTTGCTAGTGCAAAAGAGTTTATCTTACGGTTTGTGCTGAATGAACTTGAGCATAAGCAGCTCTTTTTTGATAGCAAGACTATCCTGCAGGAGGTTGTACAGGGAAATTACAGTGAAGAACTGCATTATCAGCTGATTCGTGAGGAAGGACCCGACCATAATAAGCGATTTGTAATGGAAGCGCGGATTGGAGATACTGCCTATGGGCAGGGAGCGGGAAGGACCAAGAAAGCCGCGGAACAGGAGGCGGCATATCGGACGCTGCTGCAGTTAAGGCGGCAGGGAGTTCAGGGTAATGGAGGAAACGCATGTATTTAAAAAGCATAGAAGTCCATGGGTTCAAATCTTTTGCGAACAAAATACTCTTTGAATTTCATAATGGAATTACCGGAATTGTGGGCCCGAATGGAAGCGGAAAGAGCAACGTGGCGGATGCTGTGCGTTGGGTTCTGGGTGAACAGCGCGTCAAGCAGCTGCGCGGTTCGAGTATGCAGGATGTTATTTTTTCCGGCACAGAAAACCGCAAGCCGCTAAGCTATGCTTTTGTGGCGATAACTTTAGATAACAGCGACAGGCAGCTGAACGTGGACTACAATGAAGTCACGGTGGCACGGCGCGTCTACCGTTCCGGGGAGAGCGAATACCTTATCAACGGTACGACCTGCCGCCTGAAAGACGTAAATGAACTGTTCTATGATACCGGTATTGGTAAGGAAGGCTATTCCATTATCGGGCAGGGGCAGATTGAACGTATCCTCAGCGGGAAACCGGAGGAACGCCGGGAATTATTTGATGAGGCGGCAGGCATTGTCAAATATAAACGGCGTAAGGCAACAGCGCAGAAAAAACTGGAAGATGAAAGGCAGAACCTTCTGCGTGTCAACGATATCCTTTCCGAACTGGAAAAACAGGTAGGACCGCTGGAGAAACAGGCAGAGAAGGCCAGGACTTATCTCAAAAAGAAAGAAGAATTAAAAACTTACGATGTCAACATGTTTCTCATGGATATGGAGCGCATAAGCCGGCAGTCGGAAGAATTGCAGAGCAAGATTCAAATCGTAGACCAGGATTTGCAGGATACCAACAAATCGTATGACAACATAAAGGCAGAGTATGAGCAGACAGAGCGAGACATAGAGCAGGCCGATGCAGAACTCTCAGCGCTGCGGGAAGAATTGGGCAATACTACCGTCCTCAAAGGTAAACTGGAAGGGCAGATTAATGTCCTGCGTGAACAGATTCATGCTGCTGAACAGAGCGAAGAGCATTTTAAGGTGCGCCAGCAGGAAATTGATAAGGATAAAACGGAGCGTCTTGAGCAAAAAGCAGATTTTGCCAGGGAGATGGAGCAGTTCAAGCGTCAGTTAAGTTCCGTGGGTGAACAGAAAATCCAGGTGATGGCGCAGTACCAGGAAATTCAGGAAGAAATTGCCCGCTGCAGCCGCGGAATTGAAAGCGGCAAAAATGAGATGATAGAGCTTTTGAACAATAAAGCTTCTACCAAGGCCAGACAGCAGCGCTACGACACCATGCAGGAACAGGTAAATATCCGTAAGGCGCAGCTGAGCAAGCGGCTGATAGAACAGAAGAGCGAAGAAGAAAGCCTGGACCTCATGGTAGGGGAATGCGAGCGCAAGCATGAGCAAGCCAAAGGGCATTATCTTGAACTTCTGAAACAGCAGCAGGAGCTGGAAGAGAAAAATCAGCAGTGGCAGTCCAGGCAGACACAGGTCTCTCAGGAATTGGAGCGTGACACAGCGCGTTACCATCGGGAAAAATCAAGGCTGGAGTCGCTGATTAATATAGCGGAACGCTATGACGGCTATGGAAATTCTATCCGCCGGGTGATGGAAAGGAAGGACCAGGAGCCAGGGATTTTGGGGGTTGTGGCAGACTTAATCCAGGTCGATAAAAAATACGAGGTTGCCGTTGAGACGGCGTTGGGCGGCAGTATCCAGAATATTGTCACCAGTGACGAGGCAACGGCAAAGAAAATGATTGAATACCTGAAAAAGAACCGCTATGGGCGCGCAACCTTCCTTCCGCTGACCAGCGTGGGCAAGAAGGCGCCTCAGGTAAATCAGGCAGCATTGAAAGAACCAGGCGTGATTGGCATTGGCAGCGAGCTGGTCCATGCCGATGACCGTTACCGAGAATTAAAGACATACCTTTTGGGAAGGACTTATGTGGTAGATACCATTGACCATGCCATTGCCCTTGCAAGGAAATACCAGTATAGCTTAAGGATTGTCACGCTGGAGGGTGAATCCCTGAATCCAGGCGGTTCCATGACGGGAGGCGCGTTTAAAAATACCAGCAACCTCCTCGGCAGGAAACGTGAGATTGAGGATTTGCAGAAACAGACGGAGGAACTTGCAGCAGCCCTCAAAAAGCACAGGGAACGTTTGCGGGAAATTCAGACGGCGCGTGAACTGTTAAAGGAGGACAGGCAGCAGATTCGTGAAGATTTACAAGAGGCAATGCTACTGCAGAATACTGAGAAAATGAATTTAGACCGTGTCAGGGAACAGAAAGAGGAAAACGACAGCCAGTACACGGACCTGCAGACCGAAAGCCGGCAGATTGAATATCAGCTGGGAGAAATCAGCGAGAATCGCAGTATGATTCAGCAGGAAATTCAGGCAGCAGACCAGCGGGAGAAAGAAATCGAAGAGGAAAACCGAAATCTGCAGGAAATTTTAGACAGGCAGAGCCGCCTTGCCGAGGAGAGTCAGCAAGCTGTATCCCAGGTACAGTTGGAGGAAGCAAATCTTCTGCAGAAAGTGCGGTTTTTGCAGGAAAATATCTCCCGTATTGAGGGGGAATTGGAAAGATTAGAGTCAGACCTTCAGACAGCAAAACAGGAAAAGGATGATTCACAGGCTGATATCCAGAAAAAACAGCAGGATATAGATAAGATTCGTGAGACGATAGAGGCCTCCGATACGGCACATAGCGAGTTAGAGCAGAAATTGGAAGAGGGGCAAAAGCAGCGGGAGCTGATGTCCCAGTCTTACCGCGGCTTTTTCCAGAAACAGGAGGAGATGTCCAAGCGTATCAATGATTTGGACAAGGAATTATACCGTTTGAATAACCAGAAAGATAAATTGCAGGAATCGGCGGAAAACCAGAGCAATTATATGTGGGAAGAGTATGAGCTGACTTTACACAATGCCATGGATTTGCGCAGTGAGGAGTTTGACAATCCTGCGGAATTAAAGAAAATGATTGCAGACATTAAAGATGAAATCCGTAAACTTGGGGATGTCAATGTCAATGCCATCGAGGATTATAAGAGTTTGTCCGAGCGTTATGTATTTATGAAGACTCAGCATGATGACCTGGTGGAAGCAGAGCAGTCATTGCTGGGAATTATCGAAGAGCTGGATGCGGGGATGCGCAAACAGTTTCTGGAGAAGTTTGCAGAAATCCAGACGGAATTCAATAAAGTATTCAAGGAATTATTCGGCGGCGGAAAGGGTACATTGGAGCTTGTGGAAGACGAGGACATTTTAGAATGCGGTATTCACATCAGCGCTCAGCCTCCAGGAAAAAAACTGCAGAATATGATGCAGATGTCTGGTGGAGAGAAAGCATTGACAGCCATTTCCCTGTTGTTTGCCATTCAGAACCTCAAGCCATCGCCGTTTTGCCTTTTGGATGAGATTGAGGCGGCGCTGGACGACTCTAATGTGGGGCGGTTTGCAAAATATTTACATAAATTGACGAAGAATACCCAGTTTATTGTAATTACGCACAGAAGGGGAACGATGGCGGCGGCGGACCGCCTGTATGGAATCACTATGCAGGAGAAGGGTGTGTCCACGTTAGTTTCTGTGAACTTAATCGAAGAGGATTTGGACGCATAGGAGAAGTCACCGTAAGTATTTGATATAAAATTTCAGAAAGGGATGGTAACATGGCAGAGGAAAAAAAAGGTTTTTTTAAACGGCTTGTACAGGGACTGACCAAGACGAGGGATAATATTGTATCTGGAATTGATTCCATATTCAGCGGATTTTCCAGCATAGACGATGAGTTTTATGAGGAGATAGAAGAAATCCTTATTATGGGGGATTTGGGCGTCCATGCGACAACAGAGATTATTGAGAATTTGAAAAAGAAAGTCAAAGAGGAGCATATCAAAGAGCCGGCGCAGTGTAAGGAATTGCTGATTTCCAGCATCAAGGAGCAGATGGATGTCGGTGAGACGGCATACCGCTTTGAGAAGGAGAAATCGGTAGTGCTGGTAATTGGCGTTAATGGCGTAGGCAAAACGACTTCGGTAGGCAAGCTTGCCGGCAAGCTTAAGGACCAGGGAAAGAAAGTCGTCTTAGCGGCAGCAGATACTTTCCGTGCGGCGGCAGGCGAACAGCTCAGCGAGTGGGCAAACCGTGCCGGTGTGGAAATGATTGGCGGACAGGAGGGTGCAGACCCGGCAGCTGTTGTCTATGATGCAGTGGCGGCTGCCAAGGCAAGGGATGCAGATGTCCTGCTCTGCGATACGGCAGGACGTCTCCACAACAAGAAAAATCTCATGGAAGAATTAAAGAAAATCCACCGTATCCTGGAAAAAGAATACCATGATGCATTTCGGGAGACGTTGGTGGTGCTGGACGGAACTACCGGGCAGAATGCGCTTGCCCAGGCGAAGCAGTTTTCCGAGGTGGCAGACATTACCGGTATCATCCTTACCAAAATGGATGGTACGGCCAAAGGAGGAATTGCGGTGGCGATTCAGTCGGAACTGGGAATTCCGGTAAAGTATATCGGTGTGGGCGAGACGATAGATGATTTACAGAAATTCGATGCGGAACAATTTGTAAATGCACTGTTTTCCCAGGAAGGGGAGAACGGACAGGAGGAATAAGTTAGAAACAGGAGGATTTAAAATGCTGACACTGGATAAATTTGAAGAGGCAAGCAAGATTGTGCAGGAGGTCACGCAGGAGACAAAGCTGGTGTACAGTGATTATCTGAGTGAACAGACTGGCAATAAGGTATATTTGAAACCGGAGAATATGCAGTTTACCGGAGCATATAAAGTGCGGGGTGCCTATTATAAAATCAGCACCCTTACAGATGAGGAGCGGCAGCGGGGCCTGATTACCGCTTCTGCGGGCAACCATGCACAGGGAGTTGCTTATGCAGCCAAATGTTTCAATGTGAAAGCCACGATTGTGATGCCCACTACCACGCCGTTGATTAAAGTGAACCGAACCAAGGGTTATGGTGCGAATGTGGTATTATATGGGGATGTTTACGATGAGGCATGTAATAAAGCATATGAACTTGCGAAGGAACATGGATATACATTTATCCATCCCTTTGATGACCTGGCAGTTGCTACCGGGCAGGGAACAATCGCTATGGAGATTTTCAAGGAGCTGCCGTTGGTGGAATATATTTTAGTTCCCATCGGCGGAGGCGGTCTTGCGACAGGCATTTCCACGCTTGCCAAACTGTTAAATCCCAAGATTAAAGTGATTGGTGTGGAACCAGCCGGGGCGAACTGTATGCAGGCGTCCATAGAAGCAGGGAAAGTGGTGACACTGCCTGGAGTCAGCACGATTGCAGACGGTACAGCAGTAAAGACGCCGGGGGAAAATATATTTCCCTATGTCAGGAAGAATATAGATCAGATTATCACGGTGGAAGATGACGAACTGGTGGTAGCGTTCCTTGATATGGTGGAAAACCATAAGATGGTCGTGGAAAATTCCGGTCTTTTGACCGTTGCGGCATTGCGCCACCTTAAGGTTAAAGGGAAACGCGTGGTCTCTATTTTAAGCGGCGGAAACATGGACGTGATTACGATGTCCTCGGTGGTACAGCAAGGATTGATTTTCCGCGACCGTATCTTTACGGTGTCAGTGCTTTTGCCGGATAAGCCGGGAGAGCTGAGCAAGGTTGCGGAGACGATGGCAAGGGAACAGGGCAATGTTATCAAGCTGGAACATAACCAGTTTGTTTCTACCAACCGCAATGCAGCGGTGGAGTTAAGAATTACATTGGAGGCTTTTGGCACAGAGCATAAACAGCAGATTATAGCTGCTTTGGAGAAAGGGGGGTATAAACCGAAACTGGTAAGGACAAATTTATAGACGAACTATATATTGAAGGAGGGAACAAATGAAAAAATTTGTATGTTTACTGTGCATTCTGGTATTGAGCAGTATGAGTTGCATGGAAGCGTATGCGGGATCAGAACTATCTTACAGTGTAAGCACAACAGCTAAAGTATCTCCTGATGATGGGACAGGAGAAGATACAAAGCCAGGCGAGGAGAAAGCGATCCGCGTCCTGATTGTGGGGAACAGTTTTTCCACGGCAGTGGTGTCAAGCAGTGTTACTTATTCTGTGGAACGTCCATTGGTGGAGTTGGCAGCGGCAGAAGGGCGCAACCTTGAGGTGGCGACATTGTCTCATGGTGGGGCAAAGCTTTCTTATTATGCAGGGATGAATAAGAATCGTATTTCTTATCATAAAGAGTTGATTACCCTTTTGGTAAATGAACAATGGGATTATGTTATATTTCAGGAACAGACTACGGGATCGATTGAGCATTTTGAAGATTTAACAGCTCCAGCGGTGGAAAAACTGCAGCAAACAGTAAAACTTTTTCAGCCGCAGGCAACAGTGCTGCTGTATATGAATGCAGCGTTTAGTGACGGCAAAACTATCAATGTCAATGGTACGCCCAGGCTGCTGACAACGGGTGAGATGGAACTGTACCTTGCGGCGGCATTTAAGGAACTGGAACATAGATTTGGTGTTGAGGCGGTAATGGTGGGGATGCATTCTTACCGCATAAACACATTGTATCCAGAGATAAATATGGTTAGAAATGATGCCCGGCATCCGACTTATGCAGGATATTATCTGGCAGCCTGCTGTTTTTACCAGAGGATTTTCGGGGTAGTTCCAGACCCTTTAAAGGCAACTTTATCTAATTGCAACCTTACAAAAGAGGAACTTTGGAAAATATCTTTCTTGCCCTCGGATTCCATTGTACTCAATCAGAAAAGTATTATGTTACAACAAGGAAAGACATCTAAATTACAGGCCACCGTAACAAGCCGTCTGTCAGATTCTTCCCAGGTTACTTATAAGAGTTTTGACCCCAGCGTGGCGGCTGTGGATGCGGTAAGTGGGACAGTAAAGGCAGAAAAACCAGGAAATACTATTGTTATGGCAGAAACTCCGGATGGACTGCAGGATTTTTGCAGTATCATTGTAAAGAAGCCGCTGTCTTTTGCCAAAGAGTATTATCTGGCTGGGAAGGGCGATAAGATTCTGATTGTGCCGCAGACGAATCAGAGCAATCTGAAGTGGTCTGTGGGTAACAAAGCGGTTGCGACGGTGGATTCGTCAACCGGTCTTGTTACCGTGAAAGCATCCGGCAAGACTACAATAACGGTCAAGAATCTGGATGATGACACAGATACAGCATCGTATGTGTTGTATGTAAACTGTGATACTCCGACTGGCGTTAAGGTGAGTTCGACCGGCAATCCGACAGCCACAGCAAAATTTGGAAACCTTAAGGTTACCTGGGATGCAGTGGAAAGGGCATCCAGTTACGAAATTTACCGCTCCACCACTAAGAATGGAACTTATCAGTTGATAGGAACCAGTAAAAAGGCGTCATATACAGACAAAACGGCAGCGGTGAATAAATATTATCATTATAAAATTGTGGCTAAAAATTCTTACTCGTACTGTGCAAGTTCTATGAGCGGCAGCGCCAGAGGGATTATACTGAAAGCGCCAACCCTCAAGGTGAAGCTGACTTCAAGTAAATATGCTAAGCTGACCTGGAAGAAAAACACGAGGGCAACCGGGTATGTTATTTATAGTTCTACGAAGAAACATTCAGGATATAAAGAAATCGCAAGAATTACTTCAAAATCTACGACCAGTTATACCGATAATAGTGTGAAGATTAAGAAGAATGTCAAACGCTATTACAGAATAAGGGCATACAGGACATTGGATAAGACGGTATTTAATGGCATCAGATCTCAGAAAATAGGCGCCATAGGAAAGTAGCTGTGTTTGAAAAATTCAAATCTGAACCGTTGTCTGCTGGCCGGCAGAAATGGAATTTGTAGTTGGAATTTATGCAAAGATAGTGTATAATCAATAATATGGTGGTATACACCAGATATATATTTGTGCATATTTGTGAGGCACAAGAAAGAAACAGCCGTATTTTTGTATCGGATGCAGAGGTAAATCTTGTGGTTAAAAGAATTTTCATGAGGACCAGGTCCTTACAAGAAGGAATGAAAATTGACCAGGCAATTGTAGACCGCAGAGGTCGTATTTTGATTGCCCGCGGAGCGTTGATGGATGAGTATCTGATTGATTCCTTACTGAAGCTTGGGATTAATGGTGTCTATATCCGGGAGGGCGAGGAAGACCCTGATGAGGAAAATATCTCGCTTCTGGCAAAGAGCGTCATTGAAAAGACCAGGGTTGAGGACCGGGCAAAGGTCAAGCTCACGGAAAGCGTGAAGAAACGTGTGGCGGAAGGTATTCAGTATCTTTACAATAACACGGAAACACAGGATTTTGCAGATGCCACAGATAAGATTACCGGTGAGTTGATGCGCGCTATTTCTGACAATGAGGCGATAGCGGTCGATATCAGTACCTTGAAGATTAGCGATGAATATACTTTTAAGCATAGTGTGGATGTTGCCACGATGGCGATGATAGTGGCGAAGCAGCATGGGCTGAATGAAAAGGAAGTATACGAGATAGGAATTGCCGGGCTGCTCCATGACCTTGGAAAGTCCAAAATCCCCAATGAAGTGCTCAATAAGCCTGGAAGGCTCAGTGAGGAAGAATTTGAGATTATGAAACAGCATTCCGTCTATGGCTATGAGATTTTGAAGGAGAAAGAGGGCTATTCCCCAGCAATATTGTTGGGTGTGCTGCAGCATCATGAGAAAATGAACGGCAGGGGTTATCCGCTTGGTGTTTCCTCGGATAAGATGCACTTATTTGCCAAGATACTGTCGGTTGTTGATATTTACGATGCACTTGTGACGGAGCGTTCTTATAAGAAAGCATTTTCGCAGAGGGATGCCGTGGAAATGATTATGTCCATGACTCAGGAACTGGACCTTGAAGTCATGAGAAGTTTTCTGGAAAGCATGATTTTGTATCCGGTAGACACAATTGTGCAGCTCAGTAACGGCGAGAAAGCGAAAGTCGTTCAGAATAACCCAGGTTATATACTGCGCCCTAAGGTGGTAGGGATAGATAGCGGGAAGATATACGATTTAGGAAGAGATATGAGATGTAATAATATAATAATAATGTAACCGTTTATTCACTTGAAATATGTCGGGGAAAATCGTGCTATATGCCTGAGAAGGCATGCACAGATTTTCCCCGATTTGTTTTGGCTGGCTGAACGGTTATTTTTCAAATTCCCCTACCTTGTGTTTGATGGCAGCAAAACTTTCTTTGCTGATTACATGTTCTATGCGGCAGGCATCTTCCAGAGCAATTTTCTCGTCAACGCCTAAGCTAATCAGCCAGGAGGAAAGAAAACTGTGTCTTTCATAAATCATGTCGGCAATTTCTTTGCCCGTTTCTGTCAATGTAATAAATCCGGCAGATGACATCACAATGTGTCCATTTTCCCGCAGATGCTTCATGGCAACGCTTACACTTGATTTTTTAAAGCCGAGTTCTGCGGCAATATCTATGGAACGGACTACCGGAAGTTTTTGGCTCAGAATCAGAATGGTTTCCAGATAGTTTTCAGCAGATTCCGTATTTTTCATTCTTATGGTCCTCATGTAAACAAATTGGTAGCTACCATATAAGTATACTGGATAGACTGTGAAATGGCAAATGTTTTTCAAATTGAAAAAAAGTTATTGACAACTAATAAGAGTTAGCGTATACTAACAACGAAAAGAAATAATATTAAGATGAAAGAAGGAGATGATTGTGATGCCGTTGACTATGGCACGAGCAGGAGAAGCCAATGTCATCAAGAAAGTTGGCGGAAAGGAGGAGACCAGGAGATTTCTGGAAAACCTTGGTTTTGTAAACGGAAGTAAAGTGACGGTTGTATCGGAGATTGGCGGCAATATGATTGTGAATGTCAAAGAGTCAAGGGTCGCCATCAATCGGGATATGGCAAATAAAATCATGATTTGACTGAAAAGGAAGGAAAAAGGATGAAGACATTAAAGCAGGTTCCCTGTGGGAAAACAGTAAAAGTTGCAAAATTGCATGGCGAGGGTCCGGTAAAACGGCGGATTATGGATATGGGCATTACCAAGGGCGTGGACGTGTCTGTGAGGAAGGTTGCGCCGCTGGGGGACCCTGTGGAGGTTACTGTGCGCGGGTATGAATTGTCGTTGCGGAAGGCAGATGCGGAAATGATTGAAGTAATGTGATTATTTTTTTAATTGTTGGTTAGTCTATACTAATAAAAGTCAGCATAGACAAACATGTGGTGGCAGCAAATGAAGAAATAGTCCAATTAAAAATGTGGATAGGAGAGAAAAAATGTCAGTAAAAATAGCATTGGCAGGAAATCCCAACAGTGGGAAAACAACATTATTTAATGCGCTTACCGGTTCCAACCAGTTTGTAGGGAATTGGCCAGGCGTGACGGTTGAGAAGAAAGAGGGAAAACTGAAAGGGAATAAGGGTGTCACTGTGATGGATCTGCCCGGAATTTATTCCCTGTCTCCATATACGCTTGAGGAAGTAGTGGCAAGGAATTACCTGATTGGAGAACGTCCGGATGCCATTTTGAATATTGTTGATGGGACAAATATTGAGCGTAACCTGTACCTGACTACACAACTGATGGAACTGGGAATTCCGGTTGTCATGGCTGTGAACATGATGGACATTGTTGCAAAAAATGGAGATAAGATACATATTGGTAAACTGAGCGAAAAGTTGGGCTGCCCGGTGATGGAAATCTCTGCATTGAAAGGCACAGGCGTAAAAGAAGTGGCTCAAAAGGCAGTGGAACTTGCACAAAAGAAGGCTGCGCCCAAGGTGGTGCATGAATTTGCGCCGGAAGTGGAAGGCGTAATAAATGTGATTGAGGATAAGCTTGGAACTGATGTGCCGAAGGAGCAGAGACGTTTCTTTGCCGTGAAATTGCTGGAGAAAGATGATAAGATTGCTGCACAGATGAAGCATGTGCCAGATGTGACGGCAGAGATTGCTTCTATTGAGAAAGAGTTGGATGATGACACAGAGAGCATTATTACGAATGAGCGCTATGTATATATTTCTTCTATTATCAGGGAATGTCATAGCAAGCAGCGGAAAGCAGAACTCAGCATTTCTGATAAGATTGACAAGATAGTGACGAACCGCATTCTGGCATTGCCGATTTTTGCGTTTGTGATGGCAATTGTCTATTATGTCTCTGTCAGCACAGTGGGAGACTGGGCGACAGGTTGGGTAAATGACGGAGTATTTAGCGATGGATGGAATCTGTTTGGCGTGGAAAGCCTTCATATTCCGGCGATACCGGAACTTTTTTCTAATGGGCTGGAAGCGATTGGCTGCGCTGCCTGGCTGCAGGGGCTGGTAGTGGATGGCATTGTTGCCGGCGTAGGTGCGGTATTGGGCTTTGTGCCACAGATGCTGGTGCTGTTTGTGTTTCTTGCCTTTTTGGAGAGCTGCGGTTATATGGCGAGAGTGGCGTTTATCATGGACCGTATTTTCCGCAAATTCGGGCTTTCCGGTAAATCTTTTATTCCTATGCTAATCGGCACTGGCTGCGGTGTGCCCGGCGTTATGGCTTCACGGACAATTGAGAATGACAGGGACCGTAAGATGACGATAATGACAACTACATTTATCCCATGCGGAGCAAAACTGCCAATCATTGCTTTGATTGCCGGTGCCTTTTTCGGCAACGCATGGTGGGTGTCCTGGAGCGCTTTTTTTGTGGGAATTGCAGCAGTTATCTGTTCAGGAATTATCTTAAAGAAGACATGGATGTTTGCAGGAGAGCCGGCACCGTTTGTGATGGAACTTCCAAGTTACCATCTGCCTACCGTGGGCAATGTACTCAGGAGCATGTGGGAACGCGGATGGTCTTTCATTAAGAAAGCAGGAACCGTTATTCTCTTATCTACAATTTTCATTTGGTTTACAACTTATTTTGGCTGGGTGGACGGAAAGTTCCGTATGTTGGAAGATATGGAAATAGACCACAGCATTCTGGCGATGATTGGCAATGGATTTGCCTGGATATTTGCTCCTCTTGGCTGGGGCGATTGGAAATCAGCGGTGGCAGCTATCACCGGTCTGGTGGCAAAGGAAAATGTAGTCGGGACCTTTGGAATTCTTTTTGGATTTGCGGAGGTTGCAGAGGATGGTTCTGAAATCTGGGGTACGCTGGCGGGTCATATGAGCGCAGTGGCAGCATATTCTTTCCTGGTATTTAATCTGTTGTGTGCTCCCTGTTTTGCGGCGATGGGCGCCATCAAGCGTGAGATGAACAATATTCGCTGGTTCTGGTTTGCCATTGGGTATCAGTGCCTCCTTGCTTATCTCGTAGCGCTGTGCATTTACCAGATTGGTACCTGGATTACAGCAGGCGTCTTTGGCTTAGGAACAATAGTGGCAATTCTTTTGGTAGTTGGATTTATTTATCTGTTGTTCCGTCCTTATAAAGAAAGCAGTGCCTTGAATGTGAAAGTGAAAGGATTAGCGGGTGCAAAGTAAATATTTATCAGTTTAACTGGCAGAGATATACAAATAGGGCTGCCGCAGTGAGGATAAAACAAATGCTGTTTTTCACTGCGGCAGCCATACCTTTTGGCACTATGATACCACAAAATGGAGAAACTTAAATCTTTTTAACATATCCTATGAACTTATTCTGGTATAAAATCTGAATATATTTCACAAGCCGTGGAATCAGAGGCTCGGCCTCCTCACCGAATTGTGCTGCCACAAGCTTAGAAATTTCATGCACGTTGCGTTTGCCGTCCATCTGCCGCCATACATAACTTCCGTATTTGTCCAGGGCAATATGGCTGGTGCGGGGGCGTTTGAAAACTTTTTGTGCAATCCAATTATAAAAGCCCCGGTTTTCCACGTGGACGGTGACAATGCCCTTTTTGTCTGCATCCCAGGTATATAAGGGATTGCAGACGGGAATATAATCCATAAAATTTTTCTTTGTTTTGCTCACATATGCTCCTTTAACCATTTGCGCTGTCTGGCTCATGTCATACAGCGGCAATTATTTTGATTTCTTAACGTTACGGTAGCAGAAGGACCACAGGGATAATGTCAGCAGTGCAAAGGCAACCAGACCAACGATATTGCCGAAGCTGGCGTTCGTGAGTATGGGAATCATCCCTGGCAGGGCGGAAGCGATAATATCTCCGACGTTGCTGTCTCTAATTGGGATGACTGTCAGGATAGCGAGCAGGATACCTACCAGACCTTCGCCTGCAATCAAGCCGGAGGAGAAGAGGATGCCGTTGGCGTCTGCATCTTTTTTCTCTTTCTCACTGGCGTTCTTTTTCTTATCCACAATGAATTTCACAATACCGCCGACCATCATCGGTGTGCTTAAGTGGATAGGCAGGTATAAGCCGATGGCAAATGGCAGCACCGGGATGCCGAGGATTTCTACGACAATGGCGATAAACGCACCGATAAAAATTAGATTCCAGGGCAGGTTTCCATCCATAACGCCCTCGACAATCATCTTCATCAGAGTTGCCTGAGGAGCCGGAAGCTGCGGCGTACCATAACCCCATGCAATGTGCAGCAGATAAAGGACGCCGCCGATGGCAAGGGAAGAGGCAAATACGCCCACAAGCTCACCAATCTGCTGTTTCTTGGGTGTTGCACCTAAAATGTAACCGGTTTTTAAGTCCTGAGAAGTATCGCCGGCGATTGCCGCTACGATACAGATAACGCCGCCGATAGCGATAGCGGCAATCATACCTGGCTGTCCGGTCATGCCGGTTGCCTTTAAAGCGATGGTGGCAACTAACAGAGTTGCAATCGTCATACCGGAAACCGGGTTGTTGCTGCTTCCTACGAGACCTACCATTCGGGAGGAAACCGTGGCGAAGAAGAAACCGAAAATAACAATCAGGAATGCTCCGAATAAGTTAATCGGAATTACCGGAATAAGCCAGATAGCAAGCGTCAGGGCAGCAATGCCGATGAGGATTACTTTGATATTTAAGTCCTGGTTTGTACGCTCGTCTGTAACATCGCCTTTGCCGAAACCTTTCATGGCTTCACGGAAAGTCTTGACAATCAGGGGCAGTGATTTAATCAGGCTCATAACGCCGCCGCAGGCAACAGCTCCGGCGCCGATATATTTGATGTAGTTTGTCCAGATGGCAAAAGAACCGCCACTAGCGTAAAGTTCTGTAATGCTCACGTCTGCCGGGAACATTACAATGTCGCCGCCAAACAGTACAATCAAAGGCATAAGTACGAACCATCCCAGAGTACCTCCGCAGAACAAATAAGAGGAAATTTTAGGACCGCAGATATAGCCGACACCCAATAATGCCGGAAGCACGTCCATTCCGATACCGGAACCTTTGTATGCCGGAATCTCGTAATGTACCTCGCTGGGGAATACTTTAAGGCCATCAGTGATAAACTTATAGGCTGCAGCAATGCCCAGACCAGCGAATACGGTGGAAGCTTTGGCTCCGCCCTCCTCGCCTGCCATCAATACTTCAGCACATGCTTTTCCTTCCGGGTATGGAAGCGTACCGTGTTCCTGCACAATCAAGGCTTTCCTTAAGGGAACCATGAACAGGATTCCGAGTGCGCCGCCGATAAATGCAATTACGGCAATCTCTATCAGAGATGGGGAAGAAGTGCCCCATTCGGAAGCCCAGAGGAACAGTGCCGGCAGGGTGAAAATTGTGCCGGCCGCCACGGATTCACCAGCGGAACCGATGGTCTGCACCATATTGTTCTCAAGGATAGATTCTTTTCCTAAAATTACGCGGATAATTCCCATGGATAATACCGCTGCCGGAATAGATGCGGATACCGTCATGCCCACACGCAGACCGAGGTATGCATTTGCTCCGCCAAACATTATAGCCAGGATGACTCCAAGAATGATAGAGGTCACCGTGAATTCCGGCATTGTCTTGTTGGCGGGAACAAAAGGTTTGAAATCTTTGTTCTCATTCATTTCATTTACTCTCCTTTGCTTTTAATAAATAGTATTTTAACAAATTTGTAACAATATGTCCACATATTCCACGTTTTTACGATTGGATTTTTTGTAATTCTCTTACAAAAAATCCAGACACTGGAAACTTATGATTGTAAAATGTGATAAAAGCCAGTACAATAGGAGATATATAATTCAGAAGGAGTGGAGGAAATTATGGAGAAACAAAAAAGAAATTCATTTTCAGGCTCAATAGGTTTTGTCCTTGCGGCAGCTGGAAGCGCCGTGGGATTGGGGAATATCTGGCGGTTTCCTTATCTGGCAGCAAAGGACGGAGGCGGGCTGTTTCTGGTCATTTATCTGATTCTGGCGCTGACGTTTGGTTTTACGCTGCTGGTGACGGAGATTGCGATTGGCAGGAAGACCAAGCAGAGTCCATTGACCGCATACAGCAAATTACAGTCAAAATGGGGATTTTTGGGAGTGCTTGCCTGTCTGGTACCGATTATTATCCTGCCGTATTACTGTGTAATCGGCGGCTGGGTGCTGAAATATTTTCTTGCATTCCTCACTGGTGAGGGACTGCAGGCGGCAGGAGATGACTATTTTACAGGCTTTATTACCCAGGAGGTTTCGCCGATGGTGCTGCTGGTGATTTTCCTTGCGGTGGTGTCCATTATAATTATTCTCGGCGTCAACAATGGCATTGAGAAATTTTCTAAGATACTGATGCCGGTTTTAATCCTGCTTGTGCTGGGTATTGCTGTGTTTTCACTGACGATTTCCCACACGGATGCTCAGGGTGTTACCAGAAGCGGGCTTGAGGGACTTAAGATTTATGTGGTGCCTGATTTCAGCGGTCTCACGTTAAAAGGATTCTTTACCGTGCTTTTGGATGCTATGGGGCAGCTGTTTTTCAGTCTCAGCGTTGCCATGGGAATCATGGTGGCATATGGCTCCTATGTGAAAGACGAGGACAATCTGGTGCGTTCAATTAATCAGATTGAGATTTTTGATACCGTTGTGGCATTCCTTGCCGGCGTCATGATTATCCCGGCAGTGTTCACCTTTATGGGCAGAGAAGGCATGGAAGCTTCCGGTCCCAGTCTGATGTTCGTTTCGCTGCCCAAGGTATTTGCGGCAATGGGCAAAGTGGGAAATGTGATTGGCTGTCTGTTTTTTGCTATGGTACTCTTTGCAGCGCTGACCAGCGCTATCTCCGTAATGGAGGCAGTGGTTTCGAGTTTGATGGACAAGTTCCATCTCTCTAGGCTGAAAGCCTCCCTAATTGAGATGGGCATTGCGCTTATCGGCGGAATTGCTGTATGTTTGGGTTATAATAAATGGTACTTTGAATTTAAGCTGCCCAATGGCGCAACTGCGCAGATTCTTGATATTATGGATTACCTCAGCAATAACCTGTTCATGCCGCTGGTGGCAATCGGCACCTGTATCCTGATTGGCTGGATATTAAAGCCTAAAACAATTGTCGATGAGGTGGAGAAAGGCGGAGCCAAATTTGGCAGACGCAGGCTCTATATTGTGATGGTAAAATATATTGCTCCGGTATTGTTAGTTATCCTGCTGCTCAAATCAGTGGGAATCCTCACCATAATCTAGTTGGGAAGGGGGTATGCTGCCCAAGTTTGCGGCAGCAGAAAAGTTATTATGAAAGTAGTAATCTGCGACGATTGCATCAGGGATTTGCAGAATGTGGAGAAGCTGCTGGAAACGTATATGAATGCAGGCATCCGTCTTGAGGTAGAAAGCTATGCGGATGCCTGCATATTATATGAACGTATTTCCAGAGGAGAGCTGGCAGACATTTATGTATTGGATATGATTATGTCTGAGAAGACAGGGATTGATATTGGCAGTCTGCTGCGCGAAGTTGGCAGCAAGAGTGTCATTATCTACCTCACCTCCTCGGATGATTTTGCTTTGGAGGCATATGGGGTACATGCCGCGCGTTATCTGTTAAAACCAGTCAGCGAAAAAGATTTTTTTGAAGCGTTGGATTTTGCTGTGTCCCATATTAAAGTAAATGCTGATATTCTTTTTCCAGTTAAGACGAAGATGGGGACGGTGTCAGTGCCGTATTCCAGGATAGAGTACATTGAAAATTATTCACGGATGCTCAATGTTTTTCTGACAGATAAGGAGATAGTGAGAAGTATTTTTATACGCAAATCCTTTGATGAGGAAATCAGGGAAATTGCCGGTGATAAAAATTTCCTGCGGGTTCACAAATCTTTTCTCATCAATATGAACCATATAAAAAAGTTGGAACCGGGAAATATTCTCATGGAGAGCGGCAGGCGGATTCCTGTCAGTAAAACCAGGACTGCCAATGTGAAGCGGGAATATCTGCTGTTCATTTCGGAATGTTATATGTAGGGAGCAAAGGCATGTATTATAGAAATATTTCTTATCTGATGAGCCATGTATTTCTGATGCTGTTCATATATCTTTTTATTGAACACCGTTATTCTAAAGTGAAGACGGCAGGTATTTGCTTTTCGGCGTTTCTGGCTTTGGGCATATCGGATTATCTGCAATTTAATATTCTGGAAGACAACCCTTTGTCCTGTGCGGTGTTGACTGTGTTCCAGATACTGGTGACGCAGCTTACAAGCCTGTTGATTTCAAAAAAGAGGGACAGCAAGGCTTTGTTTATGAGTCTCAGCGCTTCCAACTATGTGATAGCGGGAGGCGTAACAGCGACGATTCTGCATATATGGACGGGCAGTACGTTGTTTGCCATCACAGGAAGCAGTGTGGTTCATGCAGGAATTTTAATATTCTTATGTTTTAGGATTAGGGGTATATGGCTCAGGTATCAGGACAGGGATACCATGAAATGGTGGTGGGAGCTGTGTTTGATTCCGGTATTCTTCTATTGTGGTTTTTCCAGCCTTATATATTTTCCTTATACACTTGAGGAAAATTCTCAGAATATTCTTAGCGTCATGCTGTTTATTCTGACAATGTTCATATCTTATGTGGTAGTCCTGCGGTATCTGGAGAGTGAAGCTGAGCGGACAGGGATTTATTGGAAAAATGTGTTTTTTTCTTCTTATATTAAAGGCTTGGAGGGTCAATACAACCTGGTGGAACAGTCTGAAAGGAATCTTAAAATATTGCGGCACGATATGCGGCATTATTTTAGTTTGATTAATTCCTTATTAGAGCAGGGCGAGTATGATGAAATCAGAAAATTGATTGAACATGTAAATATAATTTCTGATGAGAATAAAATCATCAAATACTGCGATAACCTGATCACCAATTCCATTCTCTCACATTTGCTGGAAAAGGCGCAGGCCTCTGCTATTACCGTGCAGATGGAAGCGGTAGTGCCGAAAGAACTGCCGTTCAATGATTATGAATTTGCAACTGTTATTGCCAATCTGCTTGAAAATGCCATGAAGTGTGTGGAGGAGTTCGAGGAAAAAGAAAAGCGTGTGGAGATAAAAATTGATTGCACGCAGGAACACGTACTCATCCATATACAGAATGAGTTTGAGAAGGAGATTTTTTTTGACGAGCAGACGGGATTTCCGCACAGTAAGGCCGGACATGGACATGGTTTGGGGATGCAGAGCGTACAGATATTCTCTGATAAGATAGGAGGAAACATTGGCTGTTACTGTGACTCGGGCATTTTCCACTTCTTGCTCTTTGCGAAAATTCGGGTTAATTTGTGAAAAAAAAGGAATTAATAAAGGGAGGAGGCATGATATAATATTGCAGAAACAGACAGAGAAAGAGATGAATGCTTATGCAGAAAACCTTTAATAAATATGTGGTCACAATTATAACAGCGGCAATTTTTTTAATTCTTATTATCAATGTGATGCTTAGTAAGCATTCGTTGGAAATTCAGCAATTTAACAGTTTTCAAGCAAAGATTGGGCAGGTGATACATACGCTTGACAATAACCGCAGGGAGTTGGAACTGCTGAAGAGAAATCTGGACAAGGACTATCTTACCAGAGCAAGGGCGGCAGCCTATGTAGTGGATCGGCAGGAGGACGTCTCCATGGACGTCTCTAAGATGCAGTATCTAGCAAAATTGCTCGATGTTGATGAGCTTCATGTCATAGACGAAAATGGAATTATTGTCTCTGCTTCAGTCTCTGAATATGTGGGAATCGATATGGCGGACCATGAGCAGACACGTGCATTTCTCTCCCTGTTAGAGAGTGATAACGAGGATGCATACTTGATTCAGGATCCTCAGCCTAATGCCGCGGCAGGTATCATCAGGCAGTATGTGGGGGTAGTAAGAAAAGGACAAAAAGGAATTGTGCAGGTTGGATTTCAACCCAAGAGGCAGATGGAGGCACAGTCAAGAAATACCTATGACTATATGTTCTCAAGATTTCCCACAGATGTGGGAGAGGAGCTCTTTGTCGTTGACAGTGAGACAGGAGAAGTTCTAGGGTATTCATCGGATACAGAAAAAGGTTCCGTGGGGCAGTATTATCAGCTGGATGCGCTTTTAGAGTGCGAGCTGGGCGCCTATAAAATAGGAACGGATGGGGCGCGGAGGTACGTGGTAAGCCGCAGGAACGAGGATGTTTTAATCTGCGCCGCCCTGCCGGCAGAAGATTTGATGGAGAAGATGATGGGAAATACTGTCATTACACTTTTTTATCTGCTTTTTATTGAGGCAGCTATCATCCTGCTGCTGAATTATCTGGTCAAGAGTAAGGTCATAGATGGGATACACCAAATTAACGAAAATCTCTCTTCCATCACAGACGGCAACCTTGATACTACGGTATCCGTAGGAGGAAACCGTGAGTTTGAAGAACTGAGCCGAGGCATCAATGCGATGGTAACAAGCATTGTAAGTATTTCAAACAGGATATCTGCAATTATTGAAATCAGCGGGATTCCTCTGGCAGCATTTGAGTATGAGAATGGAATTAACCATGTATTTGTTACCTTGGGATTAGGAGAGCTGCTTGGCATTTCCAATAAGGAAGTCGCCGAATTCTGTAAAAATGCAGATGAATTTGACGCGTATATTCAGAAAGTTACCGCTGAAGCCATTGAGGGGGAAACAGATGTCTACCAAATCAATGAGGATAAGTATGTGCGGATTCATATGTCTGAATCTCTGCAAGGAAAACTTGGCGTAATCACAGATGTTACGGCAGATATTATGGAGAAAAAGCGTATGCGCTATGAGAACACCCATGACCCGCTGACTGGTTTGTTCAAATTCCAGCATTTTAAACAGCTGGCAGAGGAGCAAATACATGGTCTTGAGGCTGGAGAGGTTTGTGCTGTCGTTATGCTGGACCTTGATTATTTCAAGGGCATTAACGATACGTTCGGGCATGATGTGGGCGACCGTTACCTGCAGAGTTTTGCTGCTGTCATGAGCAGTATGCCGCGCGAACATTTTCTGACGGCAAGGCGTTCAGGCGATGAATTCTGCATGATGATTTATGCCTGTCAGGGAAGGGATGAGATTGAAGAATATCTGACTGGCTTTTATGAGGAGCTGGCACAGAACCAAATTCAACTGTCGGCAACGGAAACGAGGACAATCAGCGCTTCCGCAGGATTTGCATGGACAGCGGATGATAATTCTGTGCTATCTGAACTCCTCGGACATGCGGATGAGGCGCTCTATGAGGTAAAACGTGATAGGAAAGGAACGTTTGGAGAGTATGCTGCCGGGCAGGCAGTGTCTTTTTAAAAGGGAAGGGCGCATAAATTTAAAGTAGTGCTTTTCATGTGTCTGGATATTGTATATAATGAAATTTGTGTGATAGAACATTTTTGTAAAGGTTGACAGGAAGGAGTTATCAACGAATGAAATTTGCAATTTTAGCACCCGGGCATATTGCCCACAGCATGGCAAGGGCAGTTTCGGAGATTGAGAAGATAGAACGTTACGCCGTGGCGTCCAGGGATTACGGACGTGCGGCGGATTTTGCAGAGCAATGGGGGTTTGAGAAAGCCTATGGCTCCTATGAGGAACTGGCAAAGGACCCGCAGGTGGAACTTGTCTATGTGGCGTCCCCGCATTCCCACCATTATGAACATGCCAGGTTGTGTCTGGAACATGGCAAGCATGTGCTGGTGGAAAAAGCGTTTACGGTGAATGCCAGGCAGGCGAAAAAGCTGATTCAGTTATCTGAGGAGAAGGGGCTTCTGCTGGCGGAGGCAATCTGGACGCGCTATATGCCGAGCCGTAAAATGATTGACGAACTTTTGGCAGAGGGGGTTCTGGGAAATGTGACCTCCCTGACGGCAAACCTTGGTTACATTCTCCCGCATGTGGAGCGCATGCAGAGTCCTGAACTTGCAGGCGGGGCACTGTTGGATTTGGGCGTTTATCCGATTAACTTTGCGTTGATGGCATTTCAGGGGGCGGTAAAAGAGGTAAATGCATCTGCCATTATGTCCCCGAGGGGCGTGGACTGGATGAACAGCATCACGCTGACTTTTGCAGATGGGAAGATGGCTGTGCTGCACAGCGATATGCTGGCGCAGACCGACCGCCAGGGCGTAATCAGCGGCGACAAGGGTTATCTGGAAGTACAGAATATCAATAACTGTGAAGAAATCCGTGTCTTTAATCTGGAGCGCAAGATGACCGCCTGTTATCAGGTTCCGCCTCAGATTAATGGCTATGAATATGAAGTATTGTCCTGTATCAAGGCAATTGAGGAGGGCAGGACGGAATGCGAGGAGATGCCTCACAGCCAGATACTGTTGGTGATGGAATTGTTAGATACTATCCGTGAGCAGTGGGGGATGGTTTATCCCTGTGAGTAGGCGGCAGCTGTGAATATCAGGTAAGAAGGTAAAAGAGGAGATAAAAGAAATAGAATGAAGATAAAACTAGGAGGTCGGCTTGCCAACAGATGGCAAACGGACCTCCTTGTATTTTATATTCGTTGTACAGTTCTTATCCCTGTGTAAACCTCGCCAGAAACTGTCTGGTACGTTCTTCCCGGGGATGCTCAAATACCTCGATGGGGTCTCCCTGTTCGAGGATATGTCCGTCATCCATGAAGATTACATGGTTTGCCACATCGCGGGCAAACGCCATCTCGTGGGTGACGATGACCATGGTGGTGTTCTGCTCGGCAAGTTCTTTCATAACCTTGAGTACTTCGCCGGTCAGTTCCGGGTCAAGGGCGGAAGTCGGCTCATCGAAACAGAGAATGTCCGGCTGCAGCGCCAGAGCCCGCGCAATTGCCACACGCTGGCATTGCCCGCCAGATAACTGGTGCGGATAATTTACCATACGGTCGCTCAAGCCCATCTGTTCCAATAATGTTTTTGCCTGCTGCTCGATTTCTTCGTGGATTTTTCGACGGTCTGTTTTGTAATTGGGCTGCTCTTTCGCCAGCAATTCTTTTGCCAGCATCACATTCTGCAGCGCAGTATACTGGGGAAAGAGATTGAAGGACTGGAAGACCAGGCCAAAATGCAGCCGTTTTTTGCGGATTTCCGATTCCTGCTGTGTCTTGGGGTCATCAGCATCGAATAAGGTCTCGCCGTTGACGCGGATTTTGCCTTTGTCGGGACGTTCCAGGAAATTTAAACACCGCAACAGGGTGGTCTTGCCGCTGCCGGAAGAACCGATGATGGAGACGACCTGTCCCTTTTCCAGGGAAAAGCTAATGTCCTTCAATACCTCTGTGCGGTCAAAATATTTGCGGATATGTTCTACTTCTAATATAGGCATGCCAGTTTTCCTCCTCTACTTAAAATAATCCAGTTTCTTTTCTAATCGCCCAAGGAGGACTGTCAGAATGCCATTCCAGAACAGGTAATAAACAGCCGTGAAAAACATCGGCCAAATGGCGCCGGATATGCCCTGGGAGCCTTTCATGAACGCCTGTCCTGCCCAGATGATTTCCTGCAGGGCAATGATACGCGCGAGGGAGGTGTCTTTCACAAGCGTGATAATTTCGTTGGACATGGGTGGGACAATCCGTTTAATCATCTGCAGCAGCGTGATGCGCAGGAAAATCTGCCCTTTTGTCATGCCCAGCACCAGCCCGGCTTCCTCCTGCCCTATGGGTACGCCCTGTATGCCGCCGCGGTAAATTTCTGAGAAGTAGCAGGCGTAATTTAAGATGAAAGAGACAGAAGCGGCAAAGAAACGTCCGGTCTCGCCGCCGCCCCAGATGGGGTTATGTAATACCAGGCCTGGAAAATAATAAATAATCAAAAGCTGAATCATCAGGGGGGTTCCCCTGACAATCCAGACAATGAATTTCGTAAAGTAACTCAGCGGCTTAAAGCGGGACATGGAGCCAAAAGCAATAATCAGTCCCAGCGGAAAAGCACCGATAAGTGTGACAAAGAAAAGTTTTAACGTCTGCAGAAAGCCAATGTTCAAGGCTTTGAGGACGATTGGAAGTTGTTCAAGAATCTGTTCCATAAGTGTTCCTGCCTTCTTTACTGCTCGATAATGGCAGCCTGAACGCCATACTTTTCAGCGCATTCCGTCATGCTTCCGTCCTTATAGCTGGAAGCGAAGAAATCATTGAGTGCGCTGGCTAAGTCAGAACCTTTACGGAAGCCAACGCCGTATTCTTCGCTGTTCAATCCAACAGTGTAGGTGAGGTCGGCATAGCTGGTACCTTCCCCGACCATGGCAGCTGCCATCAGGGAATCAATAACGGCAGCGTCAGAGGTTCCGGCTGCGACTTCCATCAGGGCGTCTGCCTGTGCTTTTACAGCAGTGTAATTCAAGTCTAGCGCGGATACCTGCTCCTCCCCGGCGCTTCCCGCTTCTACGGCGAACGTCAGGTCAGACAGGCTGTCAGTATCCTGGTACTGGTCGGCTTTATCTTTGGGCACGATGACAATCTGTGCATTGTTGCAATATGCCTTGGAACATTCCATGGAGCTTGTCACCTCATCGGTGAGCGTCATTCCGTTCCATACACAGTCGATGGTCTTGCCGTCTAATTCCATAATCTTATTATCCCAGTCAATTTCTACGAACTCTGCAGTTACGCCAAGGCTTTCGGCAAATGCTTTTGCCATGTCTGCGTCAAATCCAATCCACTCGCCGCTGTCATCTTTATAATCCATCGGCTCAAAATCAGTGATGCCGATAACTAAGGAGCCTTTGTCTTTCACATAGGCAAGGTCGCTGTCCTTGGCGCCAGTGGATGCGCCCTCATCTGATTTGCCGCAAGCAGTCAGCGATAATGCCATAATTAAGGTTAACATAAGTACAAGTATCTTTTTCATAATGGATAAATCTCCCTTTCATTGATAATATTTAGGAAAAGCAAGGATATTTTGCTTTGTCCTTAAATTAAAGCTACGCCAATATACTAGCAAGTTAGCATATTAAAGTCAAGTATTAGATGAACTTCTTATCAAAAGAATGTAGAATAAAAATCGTTTTTGGTTTATAATGGAAGAAATATATTTTTGGAAGGGTGCGATTCAGTATGAAGAAAAGAGAAAACAGGGCAGGGGCATTGCCTGGGAAATGGAAACAGACAGGTCGGTATTTTGGCCGACGTATTGTGACAGGTATCTTATGCGCAGCAGTTACAGCAGTAAATATTCTGCCGATGCAGGGACTGCAGACAGCGTATGCCCAGGAAGGCAAGAGGCAGGTGGAAGCTTTAGACAGGGGTATCGTAGCATTTAAGACCGGGGACGGTGTGTACCTGTCCTGGAGATTTTTAGGCACGGACGGTGCGGATACCTCGTTTGAACTGTACAGGGATGGACAAAAAATCACGACAGCCCCGATTACGGCAAGCACGAATTACCTGGATGCTTCCGGTACCGAACAGGCAAGTTATGTGTTGCATACGTTGCAAGGCGGTGTGGAGGCAGAGCAGAGCAAGCCCATATCGGTATGGGAAAACAATTATCTGGATATCCCTCTGGACAAGCCGGCTCCGGGGGTGACGCCGGATGGCAAGGAGTACGATTATTCTCCCAACGATGCGGCTTGCGGGGATTTGGACGGAGACGGCGAGTACGAGATTATCCTCAAATGGATGCCCTCCAACTCGGGCGATAACATGGCGGACGGCTACCGCGGAAATGTGTATCTCGATGCCTATAAGCTGAACGGCACGAAGCTGTGGCGCATTGATTTGGGCGTCAATATCCGCGCAGGTGCGCATTATACGCCGTTTCTAGTGTATGATTTTGATGGGGACGGCTATGCGGAGCTGGTCTGCAAGACGGCGGATGGAACGACAGATGGCAAAGGAAATGTTATCGGACAGGCAAAAAAAGACTGGCGCAGCTCGGCTGGAGTCATTTTAGAGGGACCGGAGTACCTGACCTTATTTGACGGACAGACCGGGAAATCGTTAGACACGATTGAGTATGAGCCGGGGCGCGGCATTCATGGCACGCCGGGCGTTCTCAATAAAGAGTACTGGGGGGATGATTTTGGCAATCGCAGCGAGCGTTACCTGGCAGCGGTGGCTTACTTAAATGGCAAGACGCCCAGTGTACTCGTGAGCCGTGGATATTACGTGAACTTCGGTATGACGGCTTATGATATTGTCAACAAAAAGTTCCAGAAACGATGGTTCTTTGATACGGCAGAGGAGGGAAATGAGAAATTTGCAGGGCAGGGTAATCATAATCTGGCAGTGGCGGACGTGGATGAAGATGGATTTGATGAGATTGTTTTTGGCGCCTGCACGATAGACCATGACGGAAGCGGTATTTATTCCAATGAATTGGGTCATGGCGACGCCATCCATGTCAGTGATTTTGACCCGGAGAGCCCGGGGCTTGAGATATTCAGCTGTTTTGAACATGAGCCCTACGGCGCTGCGCTGCGCAAGGCATCGAATGGGGAGATTATTTTCCGCTATACGGCGGACAGCGATACCGGGCGCGCGATTGCCGGAAATTTCAGCGCGGAGAATCCGGGTGCAGAATTTTCAGCCTCTCTGGGGGATGATTTGTGGAACAGCAAGGGAGAAGCAATTGGCACCTGGAGTTCCATTACCAAATGGATGCAGAATTTTACCATTTATTGGGACGGAGATTTGGAGCAGGAGGTCATGGAACGGACCATGATTGACGGTTACGGCAAGGGACGTGTATTTACAGCACGTGATGTTGCATACATCAATGGCACGAAGGGGAACAGCTCGCTGGCAGCGGATTTGTTGGGGGACTGGCGGGAGGAGGTCATCTGGCCGACACAGGACGGCAATTTCCTGCGTCTGTACCACACAGATTTTCCCACGGAGTACCGGATTGCTACCTTGATGCATGATACGCAGTACCGTGTACAGATTGCTACCCAGAATGTAGGTTACAACCAGCCGGCCCATACGAGTTTCTTCCTGGGAACCGGATATGATTTGCCCAAGCAGCCGCAGGTGGAGGCAGTGAAGCCGAAAGAGCCTGGCAAACCAGGAGATTCTCAGGGACCAGGGAATACCGAGAAACCAGGAGATTCAGGGAATTCTGGTAATACAGGGAATACCGGTAAACCAGAAGAACCATCCAGCCAATTACCGGAAACTGCTAAAGTGGGCGTGTCGCAGCTGGCAACGGCTTGCCATGCCAAGGTGACGTTTGCCAAAGTCAGCGGTGCGCAGGAGTACGACATTTACCGTTCTGCAAAGGAAACTTCCGGTTATCAAAAAGTTGGCTCAACGAAGATAACATCTTATACAGACAAGAGCGTCAAGGCAGGAAAGACTTATTATTATAAAATAGCAGCAAAGGGAAATGGCAAAGTAACCGACAGTGCGCTGAGCAAAAAATATGCAAAGATAACAGTGCTTGCAAGACCGAAAGTGACTGTAAAAGCCCTGAAGGAAGGGAAAGTAAAAGTTTCCTGGAAGAAGGTAAAGGGCGCTTCGGGATACGTGGTTTATACTTCAAAGAGTAAGTCAAAAGGATATAAGAAGGCAGCAAAAATCAGCAAAGCGGCAGCGGGCAGTAAAGTTGTGAAAGCGGGCGTGATAAAAGGAAAGCGCTATGTTAAAGTTCGTCCGTACAAAATAGTCGGCAAAAAGCCGGTGTACGGAACGTATTCTAAGCCGCTTTCTGTGAAAGTGAAAAAATAAGCTGTTTGTGGAAAAAGATGGGAGCAGATATGATAAGAGAGCAGTACGAACGTCTGAAAATGGGGCAGGATTTGCGGAAAACCCTGATTGAATTAAAACAGGAACTAAAAGAGGAAACTTCAAAACAGGAGTTACTTGAGATTCTTCAGGGAGATTACAGCTTACTCGCAAAAATGCTGGAAGAATCTGACCCTAAAGTGCGCAAAAATGCAGCTTTGGTTTTGGGAAAGCTTGGGCAGGATGAGAATGTGCCGCTGCTGTATCAGGCATATGAAAAAGAGCAGCGGTTATTTGTAAAAAGCGATTATCTCAAGGCGCTTAAGGGACTGGACTGTTCCGCCTGTATGGGAGGGCTGAGAAAACGCCTCAAACAGCTTGAGGCGTACCGTCCTGCCATGGAGGAAGAAAAGCATATCCGCGAGGAACTGTCGGCTTTGCGCAAACTTGTGGATAAGGGCATGGTTCACAGGAGGCATCGGTTTCAAGGATATGATGCTGTCTGGGAGGTCATTCTCACTACCGGCAAACAGTACCAACAGATAACGGCAGGGCAGATAAAAGAAGGGAAGGTTACGATTCTCAAAAGCGGGGTGCGCGTGTATACCAGCCGTCTAAAATCTATTTTGCGAATTCCCACATACCGGGAATTGCTGTTTCCCTTGAATGTAAAGAGAATTCCCTCTGATTCCCGGCAGGCGGCGAAGGCGTTGGCGCAATCTGACCTGCTGGAAATGCTGCAAAGAGCGCATGGGGCGGAGGATGCGTTTTATTTCCGCCTGAGCCTGCACAGCCCGAGAGTTTTAGACCAGCGCAGCGCATTCGTTAAGAAATGCAGTTTTGCCCTTGAGCAGGAGACTGGCGGGAGATTAAAGAATTCGGCTTCTGATTATGAACTGGAAATCCGCCTGATGGAAAACCGGGATGGGGAGTTCCTGCCGCTGGTAAAACTGTTTACGTTTGGGGAGGAGCGTTTTCCCTACCGTAAACATGCGGTGGCAGCCTCCATTAAGCCTGAGCAGGCGGCTTTGATAGTCAGGCTGGCAAAACCTTATATGGCGGAACAGGCGCAGGTTCTGGACCCATTCTGCGGTGTGGGGACCATGCTGATTGAGCGGGACAAGGTGTGTCCAGCGAAGGTGATGTACGGAATCGACATTTTTGGGGAAGCGATTGCGAAAGCGAAGGAGAACACAGAGCTTGCCGGCAGGGAAGTTTACTATATCAACCGGGACTTTTTTGAGTTTACACATAAGTATCTGTTCGATGAGATTATAACAGACATGCCAGAGCGGGGAAAGAAGAGCCGGGCAGAATTGGATGAACTTTATGCAGCGTTTTTTGACAGAGCCGGGCAATTGCTGGAGGAGCAGGGAATAATTATTGTGTATTGCAATGAGAAGAATTATATAAAGAAACAGCTCCGCCTGCATAAGGAATTTACACTGCTCAGGGAATTTGGCATGGATGAGAAAGAGAATTATTTTTTATTTATCATCCGTAAAGGTTTGATCAGATGTGATAAAGAAGCATTAGAAGTGTAAAAAATTTTGCCATTCCAGTCCGGTGTCATATCCATGCGCCTCACAACATGGAAATAATTAAACCATTCGAGGTAAAGATTTCCGGTGATTCTTACGGATAATGGGAGTGAGTTCTCCAACCCGAAATGTATCGAGAACGGACCTGACGGGAAAGGCTTCCAGAGGACAAGGATATATTACTGCAATCCCAGCGCGCCATACCAGAAGGCGGAGACAGAAGTGGGGCATGAGTTCATCTGGAGAGTGGCGCCGAAAGGAAAGAGTTTTGATGAGCTGACACAGGCAGATATCGACTAATGTGTTTGTCCTCCATGTGTTGCTAATCATTCTACAGCATCCAGAAAGCAGCCCACAGCAAATGGATTAAAATGTTATCTTCTATAACCGAAAAAAGAAAAAGAAAGCTGTCTGCGGCGGGGAGCGGCTGCAAAGAAGTTTCCTGACAATATCAATTTGAAGAAGGAACATGCTTATGGCAATGCAGATTCATGGAAACTATGATTATTCCGGCACCGACTACGCAGAGCGGGTAAAGGAAAAATAAGCCGCCGAGAGGGCGGAAAAGGCAAAGGGAGCTGAGAAAGCTGCTGAGGAAAAAACTGGCGTTACAATTTCCAGATGACCGAAGAAGCTATATGGAAGGCAAACAGGAATGCATAGAATGTCTGCTGAAAGAAGCATATGTATGGAGACAGCTTCAGGATACATGGAGAAAACAAAGAGACGATGAAGGAGGTAAAAAATGCGTCATATTTATATTCGTGGGATTATTGGCCTAATATGGCTGGTTGCAGCCATTGTATGCGGTGTAGCCGGTAACTTCTCGATGATGGGGCTTTATCTGGTATTGGCAGGTGTATTCCTGTACTCCGCATATGCGG
>CAJUHY010000029.1 GCA_910585895.1 uncultured Lachnospiraceae bacterium | reverse complement strand
TTTATCATATGCGCCCGGCATTTTTCTGTGCCCACTTCTATGCCTAAAATTATAATAATTAGTAAATGGTTTGTCAATTTATATTTCCGACACACTTCGACAAACTTTATCTGCCCAAGTCTTTGGGATGTATGACGCCATGCGCCCTCCATCGACAGGCGCGGAACTGGCAGGGGTGTTTACAAAGCAGTTGGTAATATAATCTGTCGAAAGTTATACAAAAATAAACGTCTGCTGTTCCATATCAAAAACACTCTGCCCGGTTTCACCGTCTTCTTCCCAGGTAATGATTGCCTGGGAACGGTCTTTATTTAATGAAATGTCCAAGTATATTTTGCCATTCAAATCTGAATATTCCCAGGTTTTTTCTGTTGCGCCGTTTAAGTAGAAAAGCGTACAGCCCTGAATCGTTTCCTTGCCGATTGCGTCAATCTCCGTGGCGACCTGCAGAGAATATCTGCCGGCGTCCACATAGTGCCCCTCCTCTTGGGGAACGGTTGCTTCGCGGCTGTAGTCGCCTTCTACGGCTGTAATTTTACCATTTTCATAGACTGGGTATTCATAGATGGAAAACTCTTTTCCGAAAGCCAGCCTTGAATGGTCGTCAAAGTTTCTGGGCAGGTAAGATTTGTCAAAATGCACATCTTCCGAGGAACAGTATTCTGTGAAGATATAGTGAATGGTGCGGCTTTCTTCCAGGATAAGGGCGTATTCCCAGATGTTATTTCCGCTGACCGCCACGTAGGTTGGATAGGAAAAATCTTGGCAGTTGTCAAAATAGACCTGTCCCATATGTGTGCCAATCTGCTTGCGGACAGACTGGAGGCGGGTGACTTCTTGCGCATAATCTTCGACCTCATATGTGCAGGAAAGATGGATTTGTGCAGTGGGAAAGTTGAAAGTGTCCCGCCAGTAATAGTAGAATTCCGTATCGGCGGCAGCGGAATTAATTTTGTCAGGAAAGAGCAGAAGTCCGCTGTGAATCTGTTTCTCCCAGCATTTTCCATAGTCTTTGGCATCTTCGTAGACAGTAGGCGCAGGACCGAAGAAAAAGGAGTGCATCAGCCAGGCGAAAAGCCCAAGGGCAAGCAGGAATCCTGCGGCGATACCGATGGCAATCGCAGGAAAGATTTTTCGGGGGATTTTTTTGTTGGAAGAAGCGGTATTGGAGGAAAAGTTTATCGGTTCATTCGTTTGGTACATAGCAATCTCCTTTTTGTGTATCAATAGACGTCAGTGGGTATCGTTCTGGTATTGGCAGTAAGGTTTTGCCTGATTTTTTGGCGGCGAGCCGAAGTTTCCGTAATCCAGCGGGAGGTAGGTCTCGTCAAATACAAGCTCATCCCGGGAAATATTTTCCAGGGAAATATATACGATGCGTTGTTCCTCTTCTAAGAAGAGGGCATACTCACAGGCGGTGCTGAAATAAAGCATGGTGTAGCAGGCGGGCTGGGCAAATAATGCATTGCCGGCGTCAGCATGGGCGATTTTCAAAAGGCGGTATTTTTCTGCCGCGTAATCCGTTGGTGTGTATTGGCAGTCCAGGTAAAGCTGCAAGGTGGTAAGGATTGGGCTGCTGCTGCACTGGTAATGATATTCGTTTACAGACTTGCAGCCGGACAGGCTTTCAGGGAAAATTGTAAATTCTGAAATGCCGCTGTAATTTTCCCATTGGCGGTAATCGTCAGGGGAATCCGTGCTGGCAATGTTCTGCGGGGCAGTCAGTTTCAGAAATTGCCGGATACCGAAAGAGGCGTTTGCCAGCAGCAGGGCAAAGAGCAGGATGCCTAAGAATATGCCCAGGGTGGAAGATAAAAACAGTCTGCGGTAATGCCTGAGGTAAGATGCCTCCGCCAGGTATGCAGCAGGACCGTCTGCCATATATGCAGCAGGGCGTAATCGTCTTTGGCAGTCAGGGCATTCCTGTAAATGTGTTTCTATCAATTCTGTAGAAGCAGGGGAGGTAAGCCCTTCCAGGTAGGAGGGATATAAAGTTGCAGTAATTGAACAGAGGATATCGCTTTGTTTCATTATCGTTCTCCCGAAAGCATCAATCGTGTGTCATAGTTTCATGTGTTTTGCATTCTATAGCAGGAGGGCAAGGATGCCTGCTGCTGTGAGGATGGCGAAAGCCATGCCAAGGACCAGGCGGATCTGGTATTTTCTGCGGAAACGGATGGCTGGTCCGCAAGACGGAATTCGTATCTGTTCTTTATCGTCTTCCATAATCATTTGCAGGAGGTTTCTGCAGTTTTCACAGTTTTTTATATGTTCTTCTACGAAACAGAAAGCTGTTTCTTTCTTGCGTTCATCCGCAAAGGCGGAATATTCTGCCGTATTTTGGACAGTGGCAGGAGGTTCAAGCTGCGCTTGCGCATAAAATGGCAGCAGGTCCTCTGTGATTTCGCAAGTATGTTTTTGTAATAAGTCAGCCGCCGTCATTTGTCAGCACCTCCATTAATTTTTTGCGCCCGCGGAAAAAGGTAACCCTTGCCCAGTTTTCCGTGTGTCCAAGAATGTCGCCGATTTCCCTGAAAGACAATTCACCCACAAGGCGGCAGAGCAGCACCTGGCGGATGATAGGTTCTAAGCGCTGGATGGCCCTGAGTGCGTTTTGGCTGTCAATGTGGTTTAATGCCGCCTTTTCTGTGTCAGCATGGGAGGTCAGGTAGCGGAAGAGAAAATCTTCGGCATTCTGTTCTAAGGAGTAATCCAGGGAAACCTCTTTGCGGCGCTGTTTTTTCCTGAGGTCATGCATCCATACATGGCGGGCTATCCGGCACAGCCAAGTGGACATGGCACATTCGCCGCGGTAACGGTGTACGCTCTTGACAGCCTGGTAAAAGGTCTCCTGGCAAAGTTCCTCCGCCAGAACGTCGTTCTTTGCGGTGAGGAAGCGAAGATAGCGGTAGACAGTCTGAAAATGTTGGCGGTAAACTTGTTCCATGTCTTGCATATCATGTCCTCCGGTATAACAGCTGCCTCACAGCAGGGATTGGCAAATATTTTTAAGCAGTTACAAATGATTAGTCCCCTGGGGAGGAGGTTCGTTACAGAAAAAGGAAAATTTTCTGTTAGATGTCATAAATTTTTTAATTCTGGAGGGGAATTTCAATCTGTACAATATAATCTTCCATTCGGTCAATCACAGTCTCGTTGATTCCCATCTCATAGGAAAAGCCGTATAACGTGAATCCCTGGCTGCCTGCGTAGTCGAGGATTTCCTGGTAGCGTTGGGGCAGCTTGCCCCAGTCGCCCTTATGGAACGCCCGCAGGTATCTGCCGCCCGGCATAATGTGCAGCCCATTGTGCGCAGGTAGGTGAAGTCTTGCTGTTGGAAATTTATATTGCTCTGCAAGAGGAAACCCAGGCTGTGCTGTAAGGAAAGGGATTTCTATAAAAATTTTAGTGTAATTATCAAAGTTGTCGTTGTATAAGCTGTCAACAGAAATCATGGAGCCGTAGTTGGCGTCATGCAGCCGTCCGAGTTGGTATTTTTTTGTCTCGGCGGTAACCATTTCTACCGCTTCCTCAAAAGAGGTATCTTTGTGGATATCCACGGTAATCAGGCATTGCGCCTCCTTTTCAGTGATGGTGATTTTGGATAAATCCATTGTCAGCAGCGTGGACATATTTTGATGGTATTTGCAGAGAGTCTTTTTGACTGCTTGCAGATGGGTGATGCGGCGCTCCAAGTCGCCGATTTTTTCTTCCAAAAGAGATTTCAGGCTGCCGGCAGAGCGGTTACTCATAAAATCCTTTATCTCATCGATGGAAACATCCAGTTCCCGCAGCAGCAGGATGGTTTCGAGGATGGGGCTCTGATGGTAGGTGTAGCAGCGGTATCCATTTTCCGGGTTGATACATGCGGGCGGGAAGAGCCCGATTTCATCGTACCACATTAAGGTTTTCTTGTTGATGCCGTGCATGGCTGCGAATTGCCCGATGGTAAGCATCTTGTCTTTTTGATTCATTTTTAAATTCCTCCTTGACCGTACTGTTACTGTACGGTTTATAGTACTATATGGAGAAGGAAAAAACAATAGGAAAAAGAAAGGATGGAAAATTTATGGAAAATACAAATGCATATGCCAAGCCAGTGACGCTGGGAAATATTTTAAAATTTGCAATTCCGACGATTGCCATGTCAGTATTTATGTCTTTTTACACGATGGTTGACGGCTTATTCGTCTCAAACCTGATTGGCACCGCCGCTTTGTCGGCAATCAACCTGACAGCGCCGGTTATTCAGCTTGTGACCGCAGTCTCTACGATGCTTGCTACCGGCGGAAGCGCGGTAATTATGAAAAAGATGGGGGAGAAGAAAAGCGAGGAGGCAAAGGAGGATTTTACGTTCCTGATACTCGTAAATGTCTTTGTCGGGGCAGTGATGTGTGGGCTTGGCTACCTGGTGATGGAGAGGATTTTCGCCGGCATGAATCTCTCAGCAGACGTGGCAGGTTATTGCGTGGAATATCTGAGCCGTTACCTGCTGTTTACAATCCCTATCCTGCTGATGAATAATTTTACGCTCTATATGATTGCCAGTGAGAAGGCAACGCTTTCTCTTGTTTGTTCCGTGACGGGCGGCGTACTGAATATGGCGCTTGATTATGTATTTATCGCGGTATTCCATATGGGAATCAGCGGTGCGGCAATTGCAACGGGCATGGGATATTCCGTGACGGCAGTGGCAGGGTTGTTTGTGTTCAGCAGGAGAAAGAGTTTTCTGCATTTTAAAAAGCCGGCGTTTCGCTTGAAAGTCCTTGCCAGCGCTGCTGCAAACGGTTGTTCGGAGATGGCAACTGCGCTTGTTACCGGGATAATTACGATGATGTTCAACTGGATGCTGCTTTATTATGTGGGGGAGAACGGTGTGGCGGCAGTGACGATTATCATGTATGTGCTGATGTTTGCAAGTTCCCTGTATACAGGGTATTCTTATGGGGTGGCGCCGATGCTCAGCTTTTACCATGGCGAACAGAATCATGCCAAAATGAAACAATTAGTGTCATCCAGCCTGAAAGTGATTGCGGTAATCTCGGTCTTAACAGCATCCTTTTCCTTCATTTTTACAGAATCTTTGGTGTCTATCTTTGCCCGACCGGACAATCCGGTGTATAACCTGGCGGTGACCGGCAATAAAATCTGTACCATGGCATTGCTGTTTATCGGTTTTAATATCTTTGCCAGCGGGATGTTTACGGCGCTGTCAAATGGCGTGGTATCGGCGGCGCTGGCATTTTCCAGGTCTTTTGTGTTCATGCTGGTTACAATGGTTGTGCTGCCTCTGATATTGGGCGTGAGCGGTATCTGGCTGGCAACGCCTGCGGCAGAATTGATGGCAATTGCTTTGTCTGCCGGAATGTTCTTTAAATACAGGAAACGGTATGGATATTGAGGGGAAATATCTGCAATAAGCATACCTGCTGACATGATTTTCTAATGAGGCACTGGCGTTGTTTCTTATCCTTCAATGGCAATATATTTTTTCTCATCCACTTGTTTTGCCAGCTCCTTTTTAGGAATCTGCAGAGTCAGTATTCCATTTTCAAATTTCGCTTTTATTTCATCCTGGGTTACATTTTCACCCACGAAGAAACTGCGGTTGAAAGTTCCAAAGTAACGTTCACGGCGGATATATTTTCCTTCAGAATCTTTCTCATCATTGTTCTGTCTGGTTGTTGCGCTGATGGTCAGGCATCCGTCTTTTAATTCTGCTTTCAGGTCGTCTTTTTTCACGCCGGGAAGATCCATGGAAAGCTCATATCCCTGTCCTGTTTCTTTGACATCGGTTCTCATCAGAGACAGATTGCGGTCATAATTATGGTAGCGGGGTTCAAAAAAATCATCAAATAAATCTTTTGTGAAAATACTTGGCATCAACATAAATCATCGCTCCTTTACAAATTATTTTATAGGCAATTGCAAAATTTCAGAAATAATATAATTTCATATTATAGTATTATATCCAATCAAACGTAAGTTATTTATAAAATTTTGCTCAATTGAAAGAGCAGCGTATGAATTGAGACTGCGGTTGTGGAAGAGAGTAAAAACAGATAGTGGTTGACAGGCGGGAACAGTAGCTTTTATAATAATTACTATACTAGAAAGAACAGCTGAATATGTTGATTTAACTCCCATATTTCAGCAAGGTGAGCAGGAGGTAACACAGAAATGAAAAGCATTCGAACCAAAATCACTTTATGTCTTATTCTGACTGTTCTCATTGGATTGGTCGCATCAGGGTCATCAAGCATTACACTAACCTACAACAATACCATGTCCACGGTAGAGCAGATGATGAGCGAGACGGCAGTCCTGGCGGCAGGACGTGCACAGCAGGAACTGGCGGTGTATAAGAACGTTGTTATGGAGGTTGGGTGTATCCCGCAGCTGGCCGATTCGGAAGTTCCGGTGGAACAAAAGCAGGCTATCATCAATGGGCGTGTTTCCATGCATGATTTTCAGAGAGGAAATATTGTCGGCGCGGATGGTATCAGTATTTTTGATGGGAAAGATTATTCAGACCGTGAGTACATACGTCAGGCAATGCAGGGAAATGTTTTTGTATCGGAGCCGTTAATCAGCAAGGTTACGGGAGAGTTGTCCATTATGGTGGCGGCGCCTCTGTATGCTGGAGGAAACTATGGGAGCGACATTATCGGTGTTGTATATTTTGTTCCTAATGAAACTTTTTTGAACGATATTGTATCGGCCATACAGATTGGTGAAAACAGCAGAGCCTACATGATAAATAAGTCCGGCAGCACAATTGCCGACATTACGCTCGAAACAATCACGGTTCAGAATATTGAAGAGGAGGCGCAGAATGATTCCTCGCTGCAGGAACTGGCGGCAATCCATGCCGAGATGCGTCAGGGGAAAGTTGGTTTCGGGAGTTATACAAATGGGGAAAATAAGATGTTTGCTGCCTATGCTCCTGTGCTGGATACAGATGGCTGGAGTATTGCAGTGACCGCACCGCAAATCAATTATCTGGCATCTACACGAGACGCGATGGTTATCAATATCGCGGTGATTGTGGTCTCCATCTTAATTTCAATCATTGTGGCCCTGACTCTGGCAGTTAATATCGGCAAACCGATGAAAGCTTGTGTAAATCGGATGAAGCTGCTTGTGGAGGGGGATTTGGAGACTCCGCTGCCGAAGATTAAAAACAGGGACGAGACCGGTATACTTGTCAGGTCGACGGAAGAACTTGTGGAGGGGCTGCGTACCGTTATCAATGATATCAGTTATTTACTTAATGAAATGGCAAATCAGAATCTGGATGTTCATACGGAACATGAGGAGGTATATGTCGGCAGCTTCCGTGACATTTTGCTCTCCATGCGCAATATGAAGGTTGAACTGAGCAATGCCATGCGTCAGGTCAATCATTCTGCAATGGAGGTGGCGAATGCCAGCAATCAGTTATCCTCAAGTGCACAGACGCTCAGTCAGGGTACTGCGGAACAGGCAAGTTCAGTACAGGAATTGGCAGCACGAATTAATGTGATTTCTGAGGAGGTTAAAAGTACGGCGAGTGGGGCATTGGATGTCAGGAGCCAGACACACGAGACCGGTGAAGAGGTTCTCTTGTGTAATCAGAAGATGCAGAATCTGGTAGAAGCCATGGAAAAGATTCAGAGAAGTTCAGAAGAGATTGAAAAGATTCTTAAGACGATAGATGATATTGCATTTCAGACTAATATACTCGCGCTGAATGCAGCAGTGGAAGCCGCCAGGGCTGGCACGGCGGGGAAGGGATTTGCTGTTGTTGCGGAGGAAGTGCGCGGCTTGGCTGGCAAATCTGCACAGGCAGCTCAAAATACATCAGAGCTTATTATGAATTCTACAGATGCAGTACATATTGGTACAGAAATTGCACAAAATACAGCAGATGTTCTGCTGGGAGTCGTAAATAGTATTCAGTCTGTTGTGGATGCCATCGACCATATTGCATTGACAGCGAGTGAACAGTCAGCGTCAGTTGAGCAGGTCTCAGAGGGTATTAATCAGATTTCAGTTGTTGTGCAGAGCAATAGCGCGACTGCGGAGGAAGGCGCGGCAGCGAGTGAACAGCTTTCCGCTGAGGCTGCCGGTTTGAAGGAATTGGTGGATCGGTTTACGCTTGCCTCAAAATAATGATATTTCTGTGTTTGTAAATGGCTTTGAGTTGTGCTATAATATGGCATTAGGAGAGACCCTGCAGCAATAAACGCTGCGAACTACATAGGTTATTACAGCAACTAGGAGGATATTATATGCCACAGAGAACTGACATTCATAAAGTATTGATTATAGGCTCGGGTCCCATCATTATCGGTCAGGCCTGCGAGTTTGATTATTCGGGCACACAGGCCTGCAAGGCGTTGCGGCAGCTTGGGTACGAGATTGTATTGGTGAATTCCAATCCTGCCACGATAATGACAGACCCGGAAATGGCGGATGTCACATATATTGAGCCGTTGAACAAGGAGCGTTTAGAACAGATTATAGCCAAGGAACGTCCCGATGCATTGCTGCCGAATTTAGGCGGACAGTCAGGGCTTAATCTCTGTGCGGAACTTGCCAGTGCAGGGATTTTGGAAAAATATCAGGTAAAGGTTATCGGCGTACAGGTTGACGCCATTGAGCGCGGTGAGGACCGTATTGAATTTAAGAAAGCCATGAACGAGTTGGGGATTGAGATGGCGCGCAGCGAGGTGGCTTATTCAGTGGACGAGGCGCTGGAAATTGCCGATAAGCTGGGTTATCCGGTAGTATTGCGCCCGGCATACACTATGGGCGGAGCCGGCGGCGGTCTGGTATATAACAGGGATGAGCTGCGCTTAGTTTGCGCAAGAGGTCTGCAGGCGAGCCTGGTGGGACAAGTCCTGGTGGAAGAATCCATTCTGGGCTGGGAAGAACTGGAACTAGAGGTAGTGCGTGACACTGAGGGGAATATGATTACTGTCTGCTTTATTGAGAATATTGACCCTCTTGGTGTGCATACCGGCGATTCTTTCTGTGCTGCCCCCATGCTTACGATTTCAAAAGAACTGCAGCAGAGGCTGCAGGAACAGGCATACCGCATTGTGGAGTCTGTCCAGGTGATTGGCGGAACGAATGTACAGTTTGCCCATGACCCGGTCAGCGACCGTATTATTGTTATAGAGATTAATCCCAGAACGTCCAGGTCTTCTGCGCTTGCTTCCAAGGCGACAGGTTTCCCAATTGCTTTGGTCAGTGCGATGCTGGCAGCTGGATTGACGCTTAAAGATATTCCGTGCGGAAAATACGGCACTTTGGATAAATATGTGCCGGATGGGGATTATGTGGTGATTAAGTTTGCCCGCTGGGCATTCGAGAAGTTCAAGGGCGTGGAGGACAAGCTGGGTACGCAGATGCGCGCTGTGGGCGAAGTCATGAGTATCGGCAAGAATTATAAAGAAGCATTCCAGAAGGCCATCCGTTCGCTGGAAACTGGGCGTTATGGCTTGGGACAAGTGCCGAAATTGGAGGAAAAATCAAAGCGGGAACTTTTACAGATGCTTCTTATTCCTTCCAGTGAACGTCATTTTATTATGTATGAGGCGCTGAAAAGGGGCGTGACTGTGGAAGAACTTCACAGGATTACCCGCGTTAAAATATGGTTTATTGAGCAGATGAAAGAACTGGTGGAGGAGGAACAGGAACTTCTTGCTGCGAAAGGCAGCCTTCCCGGGGACGAATTGCTGATAAAGGCCAAGAAAGACGGATTTTCTGACAAATACCTGAGCATATTGCTGGATATACCGGAACAGGAAATACGTGAGAAGCGCATAGAATTGGGTGTGGAGGAAGCCTGGGAGGGCGTACATGTAAGCGGTACGCCAGACAGCGCTTATTATTACTCCACTTACAATGCGCCGGACAGCAATCCCATCCGCAACGACAAACCAAAGATTATGATTTTGGGCGGCGGTCCCAACCGTATCGGGCAGGGGATTGAGTTCGACTACTGCTGTGTACATGCCTCTTTGGCATTGAAGAAACTGGGCTTTGAGACAATTATTGTCAACTGTAATCCTGAGACGGTATCTACAGATTATGATACATCGGACAAGCTGTATTTTGAGCCACTGACATTGGAGGATGTACTCAGTATCTATAAGAAAGAGCAGCCGGTGGGCGTGATTGCCCAGTTTGGCGGACAGACGCCATTAAATCTGGCGGCAGATTTGGAAAAGAACGGTGTGAAGATTTTGGGTACGGCGCCCTCTGTCATTGATTTGGCGGAGGATAGAGATTTGTTCCGTGCCATGATGGATAAGCTGGAAATTCCCATGCCGGAATCCGGGATGGCGGTTACTGTGGAGGAAGCTTTAGGCATTGCCCATGATATTGGCTATCCGGTGATGGTACGCCCTTCCTATGTGCTGGGCGGACGCGGTATGGAGGTTGTATACAATGATGAGAATCTAATCTCTTACATGGAGGCGGCAATCGGCGTGACGCCGGACCGTCCGATATTGATTGACCGATTCCTCAACCATGCGCTTGAATGTGAGGCAGATGCCATCAGTGACGGCACACATGCATTTGTTCCGGCAGTTATGGAGCATATAGAGCTTGCGGGGGTTCACTCCGGCGACTCTGCCTGCATCATTCCTTCAAAGCATATTTCTGAGGAAAATGTGGCTACGATTAAAGAGTATACCAGGAAAATTGCGGAGGAGATGCATGTACGCGGTCTGATGAATATGCAGTATGCCATTGAGAATAATAAGGTATATGTATTAGAAGCCAATCCAAGAGCATCCAGAACGGTGCCATTGGTATCAAAGGTATGCAATATCCGCATGGTTCCTCTGGCGACAGAGATTATTACTTCCGAGATTACCGGAAATCCTTCACCGGTTCCTGCTTTGCAGGAGCAGAACATTCCCTATTATGGCGTGAAGGAAGCGGTATTCCCCTTCAACATGTTCCAGGAGGTTGACCCTGTCCTTGGACCGGAAATGCGCTCTACCGGTGAAGTGCTGGGACTTGCAGAATCTGTGGGCGAAGCGTTTTTCAAGGCGCAGGAGGCGACCCAGACGAGACTGCCGCTTAGCGGTACAGTCTTAATCAGCGTCAACCGCAAGGATAAGGCGGAAGTCGTTGAGGTAGGAAAGGATTTCCAGGAAGCTGGATTTAAGATTCTTGCCACAGGAAACACCTGTAAATTACTGCAGGAAGCAGGCATAGAGGCGGAACCTGTGAAAAAGCTTCATGAGGGAAGACCGAATCTGCTGGATTTGATTACAAACGGTGATATAGATTTGATTATCAATTCTCCGGTAGGGGAGGATAGCAAGCATGATGACAGCTATCTGCGCAAAGCTGCCATCAAGGCGAAAGTTCCCTATATGACGACAATTGCAGCAGCCAAAGCGACTGCTGAGGGAATCCTGCAGGTGCAGAAGAAGAGCAATGGAGAAGTTTATTCCGTGCAGAAACTTCATGCACAGATACAGAGCAAATAGATGGTAAATAAAATCCATAGACAGATACGCCTCAATCCGTAGTGTCACGTCGGATTAAGATGTTGAGGAAAGTTTGTGGAGCTGTTTGTAAATGATGGGGAAATGGCGCTGAGCACAGTGATTGCTACCCCTTTAAAAGCACGGGAGATAAGACCTATCTGTGATGGCAATGCGGTGATCGATATGGAGAGATATGAGGTTGGATAGTGAAAGGAGTTTCTCATGGATGTCGTTGCATTAGGAGAATTATTAATTGATTTTACAGATAATGGCGTCAGCGAACAGGGAAATCATCTGTTTGAAGCCAACCCGGGCGGAGCGCCCTGCAATGTGCTTTCCTGTCTGCAGAAGTTGGGGCATTCCACGGCGTTTATCGGCAAGGTTGGCAAAGATTCTTTCGGAAAGCTGCTGCAGGCTGCAGTCCAGGAACAGGGGATTTGCACGGATGGTCTGCGGTTTGATGAGGAAATACCCACTACGCTTGCTTTCGTGCATACCAAGCTGGATGGGGACAGGGATTTCTCCTTTTACCGCAATCCTGGAGCAGATATGATGCTGGGGAAAGAAGAGGTGTCTCTGGAACTTGTGCAGTCTGCGAAGATATTTCATTTTGGCAGCCTTTCGATGACTTCGGAAAGGGCGGAAATGGCGACGAGGTATGCAATCGAGACGGCGAAGGAACACGGAAATTGGGTTTCGTTTGACCCCAATCTGAGACCGCCGCTGTGGAAAGATTTGCAGACGGCGAAAGAAAAAATACAGTATGGCCTTTCTCAGTGCGATATTTTGAAAATCTCAGATAATGAAGTAGAATTTATGACCGGGCAAAAAGACATGGAAAAGGGTGTGCTGCAGCTGCTTGAGCAATACCATATTCCGCTTGTCTGCGCTACCATGGGCAAGGATGGCAGTAAAGCCTTTTACCGTGGCGGTATTGTAACAGGGGAACCGTTTCATTCGCAAAAAACTATTGAAACTACGGGTGCAGGCGACACATTCTGCGGTTGTATGCTGCATTTTGTCTTACAGCATGGTCTGAATGGATTTACGCAGGAGATACTGCAGGAGATGCTGTCCTATGCCAATGCAGCAGCCTGTCTGGTAACAACAAAAAAGGGGGCGCTGCGGGTTATGCCGTCTGTATCAGAAATCGAAAGTTTCAGAAAGGAGAACAGATGATGCGGGAAATGACAATTTAATTAAGCGCCATTGATAAAGTTAAAAAATTTGTCAGTCTTATCTCTGCAGGAATTTGTGTGCCATTGATACAGCGATACAAACATCAAGATATCATGTGAAAAGGGCAGCTGCAATCAGAGGGAAGTCAGCAATATCGTAATAGATTGTAAAAGTACGACATTGTATGACTCATCTTAAACGCAGCTGCCCATTTAATAATTCCTGTTTACTCTGCACTGTCTGCTGTCTGCAGCGTATTCAGATAATCATTCAATGCATCTACATTTACTTCTGTGCGGGAGGCAGCAGCCTCTTTGTCTCCTGTACGGAAGTATCCGTAAGCAGAATAGCCAATCCAGCCCACGATTGCCAGACATATCACCGAACCGCAGATTGTATAAATCGTATGCATAAATTTCTGTTTTTTTAATGTTTTCTTGCGGTTTGCCTTTTCTTCTTTATAGCGGTCTACTTTTGCTTGACTCATGGTAATTCTCCTTAATTTATAGTATATGGTTATAATTTAAGTACAAGTATACACCATTTTTGTGAAAAAGTCTTGAACTTTTTGCAGAAATATTGAAAAATTTTGGATTGTGATGATGGGAATTCTGTTATATAATATATTGATATTGTGCTATTTTGAAAAAGGAGAACATATGAGTTTAGCAGATAATATTTTTATAGATATGTGCCATGATATCCTAAATAGCGGCGTCAGCACAGAAGGAGAAAAGGTGCGCCCGCACTGGGAGGATGGCAGCAGCGCCTACACAATTAAGAAATTTGGCGTGGTTAACCGCTACAACCTTGCCGTGGAATTTCCGGCAATTACCCTGCGCAAGACGGCAATCAAGAGCTGCACAGATGAGTTATTGTGGATTTGGCAGAAGAAATCCAATAATATCCATGACCTGCACAGCCATATCTGGGACGAGTGGGCGGACGAGTCCGGCTCTATAGGCAAGGCATACGGCTACCAGATGGGGGTGAAGCATAAATATCGGGAAGGCATGATGGACCAGGTGGACCGGGTGATTTATGATTTGAAGAACAACCCATTCAGCCGGCGTATTATGACAAATCTGTATGTCCATCAGGATTTGAGCGAGATGAATCTTTATCCCTGTGCATATAGCATGACATTCAATGTCACACAGAAGCGAGGGCAGGACAGGCTGACTTTAAATGCTGTGTTAAATCAGCGTTCCCAGGACGTGCTGACGGCGAACAACTGGAATGTGTGCCAATATGCGGTATTGATGCATATGCTGGCACAGGTTTGCGAGATGGAAGTGGGCGAACTTGTACATGTGATTGCAGATGCTCATATTTATGACAGGCATGTTCCGCTGGTGGAGGAACTGATTGCCAGAAAGCCATATCCTGCGCCGGTGTTCTGGCTGAATCCAGAGATAAAAGATTTTTATGCATTTACCAGAAATGACGTAAGGCTTGACAATTATGTGACAGGACCGCAGATTAAGGATATTCCTGTGGCAATCTGACCTAAGGAGGGACCAAATGACCTGAGGGGGGACCCAACGAAGTTGGGGAGAGTCCTGAGGTCTCTTATCGGTTCCAATGAAGTAAACCTAAGGAGGCATTTATGAATTTAATTGCAGCAGTAGATAAAAACTGGGCAATCGGTATGAATAATCAATTACTGGTGCGTATCCCGGATGATATGAAGCGTTTTCGCCGGATGACGATAGGAAAGGTGGTTGTACTGGGAAGAAAGACACTGGAGACCTTTCCAGGTGGACGCCCTTTAAAAGACCGCAACAATATTGTGCTGAGTAAGAATCGCAATTATCAGGTCGAGGGCGCGGTCTGTGTGCACAGCCTGGAGGAACTTGAGGAAGAACTGGCAAAATATCAGAGTGAAGATATTTTTGTGATTGGCGGGGAGAGTATTTACAGGCAATTGCTGAATCATTGCGATACGGCTTATATCACCAAACTTGATTATGCATATCAGGCAGATGCATGGTTTCCGAATCTGGATAAGGAGGAAGCATGGCAGATTTGTGAGGAGAGTGAAGAACAGACGTATTTTGATTTAGAGTATAATTTCGTAAAATATAGCAAGAACTGCTGAAAAGGTGGTAGCTATGGATAATTTTATTTTCAGTATCAATGTGACGCTGCCTGTTTTCCTGGTGATGGTGTTGGGATGGGGGCTCAGACAGACTGGTATGCTGAACGACAATTTTGTCACGGTGGCGAATAAATTTAATTTTGATGTGACGCTGCCGTTTCTGTTGTTTCAGGACATTGCTTCGGTCGATATCAAGGCAGTGTTTGACCTGAAATATGTGTTGTTTTGCGCAGCGGCAAGCTCTGTTTGTTTCTGGCTTATCTGGGGCGGCACAAAATTGTTTTTAAAAGATAAGCAGATGACCGGTGCGTTTGTTCAGGCGTCGTTTCGCAGCAGTGCGGCAGTGCTGGGGCTCGCCTTCATCCAAAATCTTTATGGGCGGTCGGCAATGGGACCATTGATGATTATCGGGGCTGTTCCGCTGTACAATATTTATTCCGTGATTGTGCTGACTTTTGAGGGGGAACAGGAAAAGAACCTGGACAGGTCCGTGAAAATTCACGAAGCCTGTATTAACATCCTCAAAAACCACATTATTATCAGCATTATTCTGGGACTTGCCGTCTCGGTGTGCGGCGTACAGCTTCCGGCACTGGTCAATAAGACCGTGGGAAATATTGCCCAGATGGCAACGCCTTTGGCATTGGTCACATTGGGGGCTGGTTTTGAGGGAAGGAAAGCTTTGGCGAAAATCAAACCCACACTGGCAGCCTCCTTTATTAAGCTGATTCTGCAGGCAGCGGTCTTTGTTCCGATAGCGGTAGCTATGGGATATACCGGGGAAAAATTGATTGCCATATTGATTATGCTTGCTGCACCTGCTACGCCGAGCTGTTATATCATGGCAAGAAGCATGAATAATGATGGGTCTTTGACGGCAAGTATTGTGGTCATGACAACGCTTTTGTCAACCTTTACCCTGTTGGCGTGGATTTTTCTGCTGAAAACGTTGGGGCTGATATGACAGAATATGAAGTTACTGAGCGCTGTGTGAACAGTAACGATACGAAATTTCTGCTAAATAAATTTAGGAAAAAGGGCTTCCACATTAAAATAAATTCTGTTACAATAACAGGAAAACCATTAGTTGAGGTGAAATTATGGCAATGGATATTACAGGTAAAAAGTTGTTTGTAAAGGCGCTTTCCGAGGAGGGCGTAGATACGGTATTTGGCTATCCCGGAGGGATGGTGACAGATATTTTGGATGAATTATATAAACATGAAGAGATTGAACTGGTCCTGCCGCGCCACGAACAGGGGCTGATTCACGAGGCAGAAGGGTATGCCCGTGCTACCGGGAAAGTCGGCGTCTGTCTGGTGACCAGCGGTCCTGGCGCTACCAATATCATGACCGGGCTGGCGGATGCCCATTATGACAATATCCCTCTCGTGTGTATCACCGGGCAGGTTCCTTTGAATTTAATCGGCAATGATGCCTTTCAGGAAGTCGACATCGTCGGCATGACCAGAAGTATCACCAAGTATGGAGTGACTGTCCGCGACAGGAAGGATTTAGGGAAGATTCTCAAAATGGCGTTTCACATTGCCCAGACTGGCAAGCCGGGGCCTGTGCTGATTGACCTGCCCAAAGACATCCAGACAGCCATGGGTCCGGGAGAATACCCGGAGTCCGTGTCCATTCGCGGTTACAAGCCCAATGCGGGTGTACATATCGGGCAGCTGAAAAAGGGCTATAAACTGCTGAAAGCGGCAAAGAAGCCGTTGATTTTAGCGGGCGGCGGCATCAATATTGCCAAGGCAAACAGTAAGTTGCTGGAACTGGTGGAAAAGACCAAGATTCCAGTGGTGACGACAATCATGGGTAAGGGCGCAGTGCCGACAGACCATCCTTATTATGTAGGGAATAGTGGGATGCATGGGCGGTATGCGGCCAATATGGCGGTCGGGGACTGTGATGTGCTGTTCTCTATCGGAACCAGGTTTAATGACCGTATTACGGGGGATTTGAATGAATTTGCCCCTCATGCGCAGATTGTCCATGTGGATATTGATACGGCATCCATTTCCCGAAATGTGGTGGTGGATGTGCCGATTGTGGCGGATGCTAATCTGGCGTTGGAAAGGCTGCTGGAGTGGGCAGCTCCCCAGGAAACAGAGGAGTGGATTTCACAGATTCGTGAATGGGACAAGGAGAACCCCTTGGAAATGCGCCGGGATAGAGGTATGACCCCACAGATGATTATAGAGGAAATCAATAAACAGTTTTCGGAAGGGATTATTGTTACTGATGTCGGCCAGCATCAGATGTGGGCAACCCAGTATATTGAACTGAATGAGAGAAAACAGTTTATTACATCTGGAGGTTTAGGTACGATGGGCTTTGGGTTTCCCGCGGCAATCGGGGCGAAGATTGGCTGTCCTGAGAAACCGGTTATCTGTATCAGCGGTGATGGCGGTATGCAGATGAATATACAGGAACTTGCTACGGCGGTGGTGCAGGAAGCGAATGTCATTGTATGTATTTTCAATAATTATTACCTGGGCATGGTACGTCAGATGCAGCAGCTTTTCTATGGGAAACGTTATGAGGCAACATGTTTAAGGCGGCGCAAGGGCTGTCCGGGCGACTGCAAAGGTCCTGGGGATGCGTGTCCTAAATATGAGCCGGATTTTGTAAAACTTGCGGAGAGTTATGGGGCATGTGGCATCCGTGTTGCCAGGGAGGAGGAGATTGCTCCGGCATTTGAGCAAGCAAAGCAGTGCCATACGCCGGCGCTCATCGAATTTATGATAGCTACTGAGGATATTGTGCTGCCAATGGTAAGAGGCGGAAATCCTATGACAGAAATGATTTTGAAATAGGGGAAGGAGACGGAAATCATGACGAAAAACAGATGGATTGCATTATATGTAGAAAATCAGGTGGGCGTCCTGGCCAAAGTTTCCGGTCTTTTTTCAGGAAAATCTTATAATCTGCAGAGTCTTACTGTGGGGACTACGGAAGATGAGACCGTTTCTCGTATGACAATCTGTGTGACCAGCGATGACATTACTTTTGAGCAGATTAAAAAACAGCTGAATCGGATGGTGGAGGTGATAAAGGTCATGGACTTTACGGACATGCCTATCCACATGAAAGAGATTCTCTTTGCCAAAGTAAAGGACTGTACGGTGGAAGATAAGGCAGAACTGTTCCAGATTGCGCAGGTGTTCCATGTAGAGGTGGCGGATATCGGCACGGACAGCATCCTTTTGGAGTGCAAGGCAACAGAGCGCCGCAATAATGAACTGATAGACCTGTTGAGAAGTAAGTTTAAACAGATAGAGATTGTCCGGGGAGGGGGAGTGGCGATTGAGTCCATCAGCACTTCCTGCGCGGGGCGTTCGGAATATTTCAGGAAACAAAGCTGAGGAAGCGCTGCATATTTGAAAGAGAGAATATGTCTGAATATAATTGACGTAAATATAGGAGAGCTAATATGCGTAAAATTTTAGTTGTCGTGGACATGCAGAATGATTTTATAGATGGAACTTTGGGAACCTTAGAGGCGCAGGCAATCGTTCAGCCAGTGCTAGAAAAAATGAGAACTTATGATAAATCAGAAATCTATGTAACCAGGGATACCCATGGGGAAAATTATCTGCAGACTGCCGAGGGCAGGAAACTTCCGGTGGTTCATTGCGTGAAGGGGACAAAGGGCTGGCAGCTGCATCCTCAGGTAGAAGCTGCGGCAGATGAGAAGCATATCATAGATAAACCGACCTTCGGTTCTATGGATTTGATGGAACTTCTGCGCAAAGAAAATGAGAAAGAACTGCTGGAAATTGAGCTGGTAGGACTTTGCACCGATATCTGTGTGGTCAGCAACGCTTTGCTGCTGAAAGCGGCTATGCCGGAGAGTATAATTCGGGTGGACGCTGGCTGTTGTGCCGGAGTCACGCCCGAATCCCATAAAGCGGCGTTGGCAACAATGGGGATGTGTCAGATAGAAATTAAATAATTAACGTGCCAATACTTCTAAAATTTCCCCAACGTACAGAGTATGCAGGTTGCCGTCATCCTTGCCGGAGTACCATTTCTCTTTGATTTCGGGATCAAGGAAATGCGCTTCGGTAATGGGGATGGCAGCCATTTTTTTGCAGAGACAGAGGAAATTCGCTTCATCCACATAGGGGGAGTTATCCCGGAAGCCTACAGTGAGACCGGAAGCCTTGAACTTGTCCTCAATTCTTCCGGTGACAATCCCAAAATATTTGAGGTCGTTTTTATATTTTTCATCAAAGAAGTTACAGGAAAAATACCCTTCGCGGTCTATAAATTCTTTCGTGTACCTTTTTTCGCGGACAAAGATGTAGGCAACATTTTTTCCCCAAAGTACACCGAAACCGCCCCAGCTTGCGGTCATGGCATTGACCTTCTCCTGGTTGCCTGCTGCAATCAGCATCCAATCATTTGAAATCTTGGTGAAAGGGTTGATTTCCAATAAATCAATCGGATAGGGTTGAAATTGATGCATAATGATTCTCCTTTGCTAAATTTTAGTCGTATTTAGTATACATCATTTTATGAAATTTGCCTACAGAATTATGAAAAAAAGTTATGAGCAGTATAAGCACCGAGAATAATCTTGACAGCCATGGAAAAAAGTATAATAATTGATAGAAACGACAAGAAGTACAGGATGGAGGAATGGTTATGGATATTAAATTCATAAAAAGTGACAACTTAAAGGAAAAACCAGATCAGAACAATCTTGGATTTGGCAAGTATATGACAGATTATATGTTTGTGATGGAGTGGGACAAAGGCATCGGCTGGCATGATGCCAGAATTGAGCCTTATGGTCCGGTGGAAATCAGTCCATCCTGTGTGACGCTGCACTATGCTCAGGAGACATTTGAGGGCCTGAAAGCATATCGTACAAAGGAGGACAAGATTCTTTTGTTCCGCCCGGAGATGAATGCGCGGCGAATGATTAATTCCAATACAAGGCTGTGTATGCCGGGATTTCCGGAAGATATGTTTGTACAGGCAGTGGAGGAACTGGTGAAGGTGGAGAAGGCTTGGATTCCCTCGGAGCCGGGCACCTCTTTATATATCCGTCCGTTTGTGTTTGCAACGGAGTCAGCGTTAGGCGTTCATATGGCAATTTCCTATAAATTTATGGTAATTTGCTGTCCAGTAGGGGCATACTACCCGGAGGGTATCAACCCGGTAAAAATCCTTGTAGAAGACGAACTGGTTCGCGCAGTAAAGGGAGGCACTGGAGATACCAAGTGCGGCGGCAACTATGCAGCTTCCATTTTAGGGCAGGTAAGGGCAGAGGAAAAGGGCTGTACCCAGGTACTCTGGCTGGACGGTGTAAACAGGAAGTACGTAGAAGAAGTTGGAACCATGAATATAATGTTCAAGATTAATGGTGAGATTTATACGGCGCCTATCGAAGGTACGGTACTTCCGGGTGTTACCAGGGATTCTATTATTCATATCCTCAAGGACTGGGGCTATAAGGTAAACGAGACGCATTTATCCGTGGATGATTTGATGAAAGCGGGGCATGACGGCAGTCTTGAGGAGGCATTTGGCACCGGAACGGCGGCAGTTATTTCACCAGTCGGGGAATTTATGTATAAGGATGATATCGTTACAGTCAATGATTTTAAGATTGGCGAACTGACACAGAAATTGTATGATTATCTGACAGGCATCCAGTGGGGAGACGTAGAGGACAAATACGGCTGGACCAGAGAAGTAAAATAAATTATAATGTGTTAAGAAAGGGTATCGTACTTTTGTAGGCGGTATCCTTTTTTGTTCTACCATAATCATCATCGGAAAGTGGGATATTATTTTATGATTTCTTAAGAAAATAATAGAATGGAATTAAAGATTTTTTTTAAAACTAGTGGTAGAATGCAGCTATTACAGTAGATAAGGAAAAGGTGAGAACAATATGGCAAAAAAGAGAGATAAATTTGCAGATGTCAATGGGAACAAAAATCGCAGCGGCATGGTAGTATTTGCCATAGCTGTGTTGGCAGTATGTATCAGCGGCATTTTATGTGTCAGGAAATTACAGTTAGAACAGAAGTATATCAGTTTGAATCAAACAGCGGTGAGTGAAACAGCCTGTTAAGTTTCTATCACAGTCGCTCGTTTGTAACCGATAACGGCAATGACAATATCTGCACAGAACAGGAAAGATGCAAGCGAATAAAACAATTGCATTTTTCCTGATATTTTTTGTTCTTTTTTCAATACATAAAAAGCAGAACAGGCAAACAAACCTGTCATGCCGATGGTGAAGATATCCAACAGCACGAAAACAAATGAGATGCCAATGGTAAATATCATTAAAGCACAGAGCAGCCCCACAACAAAGATGAATAGATATGCCGGTATCTGCAGGAGTTTTACGAGCAGATTTGTCCTGCAGAGTTCCTGTGCGGACCATTTCCCATGTCTAGCGTTCAGCAAGAAAAGTAAATTTATAATATATAGAAAAATCCCCAATAACAGAATAGCTCCGAGAGGGACAAATACATTGTTAAAAAAGAGATGTTCCCATAAAAATGTAATCATCTGGCTCTTGCCATTGGCAAATAACAGCGCTGGCAGCAGGGCAATCAGATAGATAAAGGCTGTGTTTCCGATGGCAGCAGTATTTTTCAAAATCATCACTCGCTTCGTTCTCATTTTTTCACTATGTTATGGCATGTAGTATAACAAAACAATGTTTTATTATCAATAGGGAAGAGGGGCAAAATTTTTTATTCTCTCTGCTGCTGCACCCTTTTGCTGACTGAATCATAACTTATAAATAAGTTTATAAATTATGAGGTATTTATGCGAAACAGTCATTTGCGCGCAGCGCAGGTAAACCATGTGGATAATGGAACAATCAAGATTCAGGTAACTTCTTCGGTGGGTCTGATTCCAGTGCAGGATGCAAGGATTACGATTTCTTATACGGGAGAGGCGGGAAGCGCTTTGGAGCAGGTTACTACCAATGCGGAGGGACAGTCGGAAACGTTGACTCTGGCGGCGCCGCCGTTGGAATACAGTATGGAGCCGGAGCAGATGAATCAGCCTTATGCCGAATATACGGTGCAGGTAGAAGCGGAGGGCTACCGTCCGGTAAGCATTGAAGGCGTGGATGTGTTCTCTGGGGAGCTGTCCTTGCAGAATGTGCGGATGGAGCCCTTGGAAGTATCGGAGGAAGGGAAGAATATTGTAATTCCAGCAAACACACTGTTCGGAAATTTCCCGCCGAAGATTGCGGAAGCAGAGATTAAGCCCATAGATGAGAGCGGAGAGATTGTCCTCAGCCGTGTGGTAGTGCCGGAATATGTGATTGTCCATGATGGGACGCCGGGGGATTCCACGGCAGGCGATTATTATGTGAGGTATAAAGATTACATTAAAAATGTGGCGTCCAGTGAGATTTATGCTACCTGGCCAGACAGTACTATCCGCGCAAATATACTTGCCATCATGTCTTTTACCATGAACCGGGTGTATACGGAGTGGTATCGCAATAAGGGCTACGATTTTACTATTACATCTTCTACGGCATACGATCACAAATGGGTATACGGCAGAAATTATTTTAGCAGTATTTCCCGGGTAGTGGACGAAATGTTTACCAATTTCCTTTCAAGACCCAATGTGCGCCAGCCGATTCTTACGCAGTATTGCGACGGGCAGCGTGTTACCTGCCCTAACTGGATGAGCCAGTGGGGGTCTAAATATCTGGGTGATCAGAACTACTCGGCAATCCAGATTCTGCGCTACTATTATGGCAGCAACATGTATATCAATGAGGCGGAGGAGATATCCGGCATTCCCGCTTCCTGGCCGAGAGAAAACCTTACAGTCGGTTCCAGCGGAGATAAGGTGCGTCAGATGCAGGAGCAGTTAAACAGGATTGCCCAGGTGTATACGTCAATCCCCAGAATTACTGCGGACGGTTCATTCGGACCGGCAACGGAGCGGGCAGTCAGACAGTTCCAGTCTGTATTTGGCCTGCCGCAGACCGGAGTGGTGGACTATCCGACCTGGTATAAAATTTCAGAAATCTATGTGGGGGTCACCAGAATCGCGGAACTGGTGTAGAATCTTCGGATTTATTTTGAATAAAGTAAATTTATGGTATTTTTTGGGGTTTTTGGGGCATACTTTTTATGAAAATTTCAATTAACAGTTTGTGAATGCAAGAAGGAGGAGATACCATGAATTTTTTCAAGTGCAATGAATGTCAGAGTATAGCCATGGAGATTGTGTCCGGGGAACATGCGGGCGGAAAGGTGTTTCAGGAACTGAAAGCGAACACCACAGATGCTTCCGGGGAAAAACATGTTCCAGTGGTCACAGAACAGGGCGGTAAAGTGCAGGTCAAGGTCGGAGAACTTGAACATCCCATGTTACAGGAGCATTATATTATGTGGATTTATCTGGAGACACAGCAAGGCGGACAGCTGCGTGTGCTTTCGCCGCAGGATAAGCCGGAGGCAGAGTTTGTGCTGGCGGAGGGTGATAAGGCAGTGGCTGCATATGAATACTGTAACCTTCATGGATTATGGAAGGCGGAGATAAGGTAAAGCCTTTTGGGCAGGAGGCGTACGCAAATGCAGATGAATTATGTTACTGAAGCGATGCATTTGCGGCGCAGAATCCTGCAAAGCAGGATTCTTTTTAAATTTTTTGTGTATTTAAAGATTTCCTAAGGATTTTGCCTGTGGCAGTCCTGGGGATTTTTTCGATAGGAATGATTTCCTGCGGTATCTTGTACGGTTCTAGATGTTGCTTTAAGTAGTCTTCAAATTCTCCAAAATCAAATCCGGGACCAGAACTGACAATATAGAGTATGGGTACGTGGGAGAAGTCCTGATTCTGCGAAGCGGCACAAGCACAGTCGGTAATGCCCTCATATCCAATGGCAGCATGTTCTATATCAGTGGGAGAAAATTTATGCCCATCGACATTGAGGATATCACCTACCCGGCTGACAAAATAGAAATAGCCATCCTCATCGAAATAACCGATATCGCTCGATACGATAAAGTCGGAGTGCATGACTTTTTCCGTGAGCGCTCTCTTGTGATAATAACCAGACATGCTTGTGTTGCCCTTTACTGCAATGTAACCATATTGGTTAGGTGTATCAATTTTACATCCGTTCTCGTCAACGATGCATATCTGTGAGTTGATAGCAGGTTTTCCCAGACAGTTTTCCGCAGGATTCTGGGAAATATTGTTGATGAGCACGCAGCCGGATTCGGTCATACCGTATACGTTATATAACAATACGTCGGGATATTGCTGGCGGAAAGAACGTATCTGCGCGGGTGTAACTGAGCCAGCTAGGATTTCTAATGTCTGGAGGCGGCTGACGGACTGTATCAGGTTGGGGTCATGGATGTCCAGAAGAAGATTGATGTTCGTGTTGACAACAGCCATGTAGTTAACCTGATATTTTTCAATGTATCTGCCCAGCATTTCGGCAGTCAATGAGCGGTTGGTAATCACTGCCGTTGCGCCGGCGTAAAGCGCGGCAAATACCCTTCGGTAGCCGAGCGCCAGGTTAAACGGTATGTTGGTAAAAAGTACCGTGTCACTGTTTATGTCAGTTCCCGCAGAAAGGTTCTCGGCCTCTGCCAGCATACTTCTGTTTGTGTGCGTGATGAGCACCGGTTTGCCGGTGGTGCCAGTTGTAGCTATAATGGCAGATATGGTATCGCCTTTGGGATAGCTGATATTACCGGAGACAGGAGTGTCATCAAAGAAATCATCGTAACTCTGACCATTGTTTTTTCTCAAAACCAGCGAGGGTTTGGTAGATTTTAAAATATCCTGCAGTTTATGCCCGGAAATATTTTTCTCAATCGGTACGGCTACCATACCGCCCAGCTGGCAACCCAAAAAAGCCGAAAAGTAAGCAATCAGGTCATCGGATTCCATTACAATGCGCTGTCCTTTGCGGAGGCTGTGAGATTTGAGGGAAATTGAAAAGATATTAACCTTTTCTGCCAGCTGCCGGTAACTGATTTTTCTGTCATCGACAATGATGGCCGCTTTATCAGGTGTTGCTATGCTGTGTTCAAACACAGTCTGAACAATACTATCCATAAGAAACATTCCCATCCTTTCATTCTGAGAAACGTATGTTATCATAATTCCATCACAATTTTATCACATAATCAAAATGCTTTCAATCATGTAAATGTTAAGGAGCACACAAATGAAACCAAGGCAGAAACCGCTTGGGGATAAGAATATAATAGGGGCAAATATAACAAGAATCCGCAGGCTCAATAAAATGAGCCAGAAGGATCTTGCAACTAACATGCAGCTTTTGGGCGTCGACATTAACCTTTCTTCGCTTTCTAAACTGGAAGGGCAGAGCCGAATCGCAACGGACAAAGAACTGTATGCAATCGCGCAGATTTTTAATACGACAATTGATGATTTATTCCGTAAACTTTAGTATAACGTATATTAAGTAACTTTATGTTAATATTTATCTATAATCTAGTAGCAGCAGCGGTAGATATCAATAATATCCTCACGGTTTAAAACTGTGGGGTTATGCGACATGATTACTTGCTGATATTTCAATACGTTGTCTGCAAACGCTGGGATATCTTCTTTGGTAGTTCCATAGTCTTGCAGCGGTTTTTTCTGGAAGATGGAGGAAATAAGGCTGTCAAGTTCAGTAAAAACATCTTCCTCCCTGCAGTGCAGTGAATCTTTGAGTATTTTTACCAGAGTATCATATTTATCGCTGCATTCTTTGTGGCTGTAAGCCGTAAGGACAGCGGTCAGCAGGGCGTAGTTTGCCTCGCCGTGCGCCACATGGTATTTGCCGCTGAGCGGATAACTCATGGCATGTACTGCGCCGCAGCCTGCTTTTCCGAACGCAATACCGGCGTAATTGCTGGCAATAAGGAACGTTTCTAACAAGTCTGGCAGTATTTCTTTTCCTTTTTCACGAATTTGCTGGTATCCATCGACAATCATGCGTATAGCCTCATGTCCAAACAACTCCGAATAAGATGTCGCCAGCGGGGAGAGGCTGGATTCAATGGCATGGATAAGCGCATCGATGGAACTGGTGGCAAAAATCCCATAAGGAAGCTTTTCTAAGAGTTTCGGTATAAAGACAGCCTCTGTTGCGTACATGGGGTCTTCGGCAAGCCGCAGCTTGGAATCCAGGCTGGGGAAGCTTACGATGGAAACGTTTGTCACTTCGCTGCCGGTCCCGCAGGTCGTGGGGACCAGAATCAGCGGGCATTTTTTTTCTGCCGGGATTTTCCCCGTAAATAAGTCTTCCAGTGGTTGGATGTTTTTCAAGCAGAACAGCTTGGCGATATCCATAATGGTTCCGCCGCCGATACCAATAATCCTCTCATAGTCACCGCGAATGGCAGATAACATGCCCATAATCATCGGTTCGCTGGGTTCTCCGGCGCCAAAATCCTCCTGGAACAGAACCTGGGCAGACAGGTTGCAGGAGCCGAAATACGGTTCGTAAATATAGCGGCAGGTAATGATTAAATCTTTGGGACCTATCTGAAATGCTTCTATAAATTCTCCGGGTTCTGAAAACTTGAGGATGGAAGTACACAGTGATAATTGTTTCATGGATTGCCTCCTTAAATGATTATCTAAATAATGCCTTTAAATGCGATGCATTTTATATTTGTAAGTTCATCGAAAGTAGAGAGTACGCCTTCCGTGCCCACACCAGACTGTTTCCAGCCGCCAAAAGGCATCTCAAAGCTGCGGAAGTAGCTGGAGCCGTTAACTACAACGCTGCCGCATTCTAATTCCTCAGTAAAGCGGGCAGTTTTGGCAAGGCTGTTGGTAAAGACGCTGCCGCCAAGTCCATAGACAGTGTCGTTGGCGAGTGCAATCGCTTCTTCCTCGTTTTCAAATGAGGTTATGGGCATAACGGGACCGAAGACTTCCATATCATGCATAATGTCTGCATTGGCAGGGACGTCTGCGAGGATGGTGGGCTCCACCGAAGCGCCATTGCGCGTTCCGCCCAGAAGGAGTTTGCCGCCCTGGTCGATTGTCAGTTTTATTTGTCGTTCCACTTCGCTGGCCGCCGTTTCACTGATTACAGTTGCAACTTGCGTACCGTCTTCCAGAGGATTTCCTTTCTGCAGAGCGCGAGTGCGCGTTACGACCTCATCTACAAACTGGGAATAAAGTGATTTATGGATGAGGAAACGTTTGGGCGCACAGCAAATTTGTCCGGCATTATAAAATCTTGCCTGAACAGCTTCGCGGATGGCAAGCTCTAGGTCAGCATCATCGAGGACGATGAAAGCATCGTTGCCGCCAAGTTCCAAAGCCACTTTTTTCAAAGTGTCAGCTGCGCTGCGGGCAACAGATTTACCCACAGCCGTAGAGCCGGTGAGGGTGATGGCATGGACGTTTTTATGTTCGCACAGGTAATTGCCGGTGGTAGAGCCGCGACCGGTCACGAGCTGTACGATACCGGAGGGAAATCCGGCTTCCACAAGCAAGGAGGCCAGTTTACAGACGGTCAGGGGGTTGTCCGTGGCAGGCTTGATGATAGCGGCATTTCCCGATAAAAGAGCTGGTGCGACTTTCTGTCCAAACAGGTTGCAGGGGAAATTGAAGGGGATGATACATGCCACAACACCGACTGGTTCGCGTCTTGTCAGTACGATATTTCTATCGTGACCTCGCTCCATGCCGTTTGGAATAACCTCTCCGTATAAATGTTTTGCCTTTTCACAGAATGCAGGCCAGGCAGTGAAAACATTGTTGATTTCATTTCTCGATTCGGTGATAGTCTTGCCGGATTCGCGCGTCATAGTTTCCGCGAGCTCCTCCTTATGCTGGCGTACAAGTTCCACGAACTTCATGGCGAGTTCCACACGCTCGTATACCGGCACGTTTTTCCAGGATTTCTGTGCCTGGATGGCACATTGTACCGCAAGTTCCACATCCTCGCGCGTTGCATGGGGGATGGTGTCCAGGAAACTGCCGTCATAAGGATTTATAACAGGAATCGTTTCATTATTCGATGCTTCTACGAATTTATCGCCAATTATCATTTTCATAATTAAATACCTCCTTTTAGGTGTTATCTGCTGTACTATTGTATCAAAAAATATTTCTATATAATTGCGAAAAAGAATTAAAAGTAAAAATTTGTATGATATTCTCATAAACAGATTTTAGAATTGGCTCAGAAACAAGCAAACAACAGGAGGTTTACCGAATGAAAAAGCGAATAATTCAGTTAGCGGCAGTTGCAGCAACAGTCACAATGATGTTTTGTGGCTGTGGGGACAGTAAAGGAGGGGCAGATTCCGCAGGTAAAGCAGAGGACTACACCATCCGCATGGCAACCATGACTACAGGATTCCCGCTTCCCATGCATCATGCCAATAAGACAGGCGTATTCAGCGATTTGGGGTTGACTGTTGAGGAGGAGTTTTTTGATAATGGTCCGACAATCAATGAAGCGATTGCGTCGGGCGATATTGATATTGCAGGGGTAGGAGGAATGCCGTCCATTTCAGGCGCTATTTCCAATAATTCCAAGGTTATTGCCTGGATGGAGGATGATGAGAGTTCTGTGCAGATTTATGCAAGGAATGACAGTGATATTGTAAGCGCAGGCAAGGGTTCTGTGGAAGGGCATCCTAATATTTACGGCACGGCAGAGAACTGGAAAGGTAAGAGCATCGTCTGTGCAATGGGTACATCCAGCCAGTATACGCTGCTGGCAGTGCTTGAGACCATGGGGCTTACGCAGGACGATATTGAACTAATCAATATGGAAGGTGTGTCCGGGGCGGCTGCATACAAGGCAGGAACGGGAGATTTGTTTGTGGGATTTAACCCCCAGTGGTCAGAATTTTATAATAAGCCGGATGAATATACCTGTGTAGCGACTTGTGCAGATACGGATAAGAAATTAAATACAGTTTTAATTGCATCCGAAGAATTCTGTGAGAACCATCCTGACTTGGTAGTAAAGTTTTTAGAAGGCATTTTGAAAGTGCAGAACGATTTCTATGATGATGCACAATATTATTTTGAGTCTATGTACGACTGGCAGAATACGTTTGGAGACTGCCCGGAGGAATTAGCGCAGTATACCGTGGATTTGCAGGTGATGAGGTCTCTGGATGAGCGCAAAGCGTTGTTTGAGGAGAAAGACGGCAGCACGGAAATGCAGGATACGCTGCTTTCCATAGCTGATTTTATGGTAAACAATGCTGTTATCGAAGAAGAGAGCAAACAGAAAATCATTGATGATGGGTTTGTGGATTCTTCCTATTTATTTGAAGCGATAAAAAATCTGCAGGCAAAATAGGACAGGGGTAAGCTATGTATAATGAGAAGAAAAGAAGCGCTTGGGCGAAATTGGCGCTTAATCTGTCAGGGTTGGTGATGTTTTTCGGTGTCTGGGAGCTTATTGTGGATATCGGGCTTATTTCGGAGAAGAAACTGGTGGCGCCTTCTGCAGTTTTTATGACCTTTCTTGATAAGCTGACTAATGTGGTGCCCGACGGCAATACGATTATCGCCCACACGTTGACAAGTTTGCAGCTGGTTCTGATAGGATTTTTGTTATCCTGCCTGATTGGCGTGCCTTTGGGGCTTTTGATGGGATTTTTTAAACCGGCTGAGCATTTCTTTACGCCGATTTTTGAGATTGTACGGCCGATTCCGCCGTTGGCGTGGATTCCTATTGTCATTGTTGCTCTTGGTATTGGCATCGAGGCGGAGGCATTTATTATCTTTGTAGCAGCGTTTGTGCCTTGCGTGATTAACTCGTATACCGGCATACAGGCGACCAACAAGACGCTGTTAGATGTGGCAAGGACAGCGGGCGCTACCAATGCGCAGCTGTTCTTTAAGGTGGGGATTCCCTCTGCCCTCCCCATGGTTTTTACAGGAATTAAAGTTTCCTTTGGAAGTGCCTGGGCGACGCTTGTTGCGGCGGAGATGATTGCTTCTACGGTAGGTCTTGGTTTTATGATACAGCAGGGAAGGAATGCCGTGAGGCCGGATATTGTAATCCTTGGCATGTCTGTAATAGGTTTGATAGGAGCAGCTTTGACGGGATTGTTGAGTATCCTTGAGAAGAAAGCGCTTCCTTGGAGGGACTTGAAATGAATAAACTAAAAAAAGAGGTCCTTTACTATGGGCTGTCTGTGCTGGCTGTCATCCTTGTGCTGGCAGGATGGTGGGCGGCAGCGGCTGCAAATGAGAATCTTGCCAGTCCGGCGGATACCGTGGAGCGTTTTTTCCGGCTTATGGAAAATCCGATTATGGGCAAGCCCGTTTATGTGCATGTCATGGCAAGCGTGCGCAGGATTTTGGTGGCGTTTATAGCTGCCTCAATTGTGGGAGTGGGGCTTGGCGTATGTTTCGGCATCTTCCCCACATTCCGGCGCATGTTCTGGCCGGTATTTGCTATTTTGCGGCCGGTGCCGCCGCTGGCATGGATTCCCATTGTTATCTTGTGGTTTGGGGTTGTTGAGGATACTTCTAAGTATATTATTATTTTCATTGGCATTGTCATGGCAATCGTAATCAATACTTATGCCGGAATCAGCGAGACTGACCCATTGTATTTAAATGCCGGCAAAGCGCTGGGGGCGAACAAATGGCAGACGTTGGTGCACATCACGCTGCCCAACAGTATACCAGCGATTTTTGCAGGCATGAAAACCGGTCTGTCCACAGGATGGATGTCCGTGGTTGCCGCGGAGATGATTGCGGCGAAGGAGGGGATTGGTTTTCTGATTAACATGAGCATGAAGACAACGCCGGATACGGCCCTTGATTTTGTGGGCATTGTCCTGGTAGCCCTTTGCAGCTCTGTCGTTTCATTGATTCTGACTGTGATAGAAAGGAAACTGTGCCCATGGCTGAGACTGGATGTAAAATAAAACTGCAATCCGTTTGCAAATGTTTTGATGATAAATGCGGAAAGACTGCAGTCCTGGATGAGATATCTCTGAATGTGTATGAGAATGAGTTTTTGGTGATTTTAGGACCTGGACAGTGCGGAAAAAGCGTATTGCTGAATATTATTGCGGATATGGACAGCGCGGACAGCGGAACGGTGGAGTTCGTTGGCGATAACAATGGGCAGGTGGGCTTTGTGTTTCAGAGGTATGCGCTGTTTGGCTGGAAAAATGTCCTCAAAAATGTGGAGCTGCCGCTCAAATTAAAGGGCGTGGACAAAGACGCGCGCCGCGCTGTGGCGATGAAATATATTGAGATGGTAGGGCTGAAAGGATTTGAGAAGTCTTATCCCGCGCAGCTTTCCGGGGGAATGAAACAGCGTGTGGGCATTGCCCGGGCGTATACCTCCGGCAATGATATTATCCTTATGGACGAGCCCTTTGGGGCATTGGATGCACAGACACGTTACCAGATGCAGGATGAGATTCTCAAGATTCGCAGCAAGGAGAAGAAGACGATTGTGTTTGTGACAAATAATATCGAGGAAGCTATCTATCTGGGAGACCGCATTTTATTGCTCAGCAATAAGCCGTCCAAGGTGATGAAAGAGTATGTCCCCGACCTGAAAAGACCGAGGAAAAACACCTCGTCAGAGTTTATGCGGCTGAGGAATGAAATCACTGCAACCATGGATTTAGCGTTATAAGGAGAAGAATATGGCCAAGCAACCGAAAGTATCGGCACAGCATCTCACCAAGAAATTTGAAGATTTGCTGGTGTTGGATGACGTATCGTTTGATATAAAAAAGGGAGAATTTGTCTGTATTGTCGGACCTACCGGCTGCGGCAAGACAACTTTCTTAAATCTGCTGGTGAAGCTGATTGAGCCGACCAGCGGCAAAGTTCTCATTGACGGCGAGCCAGCCGACCCGCGCAGGCATAATATGAGCTGCGTATTCCAGGAGCCGTCAACATTTCCCTGGCTGACGGTGGAGGATAATATAAAGTTTAACCTGCAAATCAAGAAGCTGGATAAACAGGAAATCCAGCGGCGGACAGACCATATTCTGGAAATGATTGGCATGACCGAACAGAGGAAAGCATATCCGGGGCAGCTTTCTGTCTCTGCCGAGCAGCGCATTGTGATTGGCAGGAGTTTTGCCATGTATCCTGATTTGCTGCTGATGGATGAACCGTATGGGCAGATGGATATTAAGCTGAGGTATTACCTAGAGGATGCGGTGCTGGACCTCTGGCGGGAGACAGAGAGTACGGTTATCTTTATCACGCACAACATAGAGGAGGCGGTATACCTGTCGCAGCGCTGTCTGGTTATGACGCCGAAGCCTACGACAATCAAGGCCTCCATTGACAATCCGCTTCCGTATCCCAGGAATGTGTCGGACCCGGAATTTATCAAATTGAGGGAACAGATTACAGATATGATAAAATGGTGGTAGGAGAGGAACTATCGAAAGAACAATGTATTTACAGAACAGAATCTCGCAAGGGAGACACTTCGTAAGGAAGTTGTTTCCCTTTGTTGTTAGGCTTTAGCCTGTTTCACATTGTGTAGTTTCTCAAAAGAGAAACGGAACTTTGGGAAACGAATAAACCACCTGCTATGCAGGTGAGTCAGCATTGCTTTAGCTTACAGGAAAAAACCTTCAATTGATATAATACATGCAGGTTCGCCAACCGCATGAAATCAAAGGAGGTATCCAAAATGGATATAAATAGTTTAGCACATACGAAGTGGAATTGTAAGTATTACATTGTATTTGCACCAAAATTCAGAAGAAAAATTATATATGGAAGGCGGAAAAGGGATATAGCAAACATACTTAGTACGCTATGCAAAAGAAAAGGAGTAAGAATCATAGAGACAGAGATGTGTCCAGACCATGTACATATGCTGGTGGAAATACCACCGAGTATCAGCATATCAAGTTTTATGGGATATCTGAAAAGAAAAAGCGCCCTGATGATATTTGGGCACCATGCAAATTTGAAATATAAATTTGGGAACAGGCATTTCTGGTGCAGGGGATACT
>CAJUHY010000028.1:23481-33374 GCA_910585895.1 uncultured Lachnospiraceae bacterium | reverse complement strand
AGAGCACTTGGCTACGGACCAAGGTGTCGGGAGTTCGAATCTTCTCACGCACGTAGTAAAACCGGAAAGCAGCAGCTTTCCGGTTTTTCATTCTAGAACGTTATCATCTCTTTCACAAGGTCAACCATCGGCATAATGCATTCCTTCAAAACGCCCTTTACGCTGTGTTCTAACACACCCAGAGGTTCATGGCAGCTGAGGGTAAGGGAATCATCGTCCTCAATCAATGTTTCCACCGAAAACTCCAGCTTCTCACGGACCGTCTCTATGGATTTGTCATCAAATTTGCCGCCCAGCCCAATTACCTGAATCAATGCATCGGCGCCCTTAATCTCCATAAACACTTTCATCTGTTTGCCGAGGTCTGCACGGATAATGCAGCTATTGCCTTTCACTGCGCCCACTAAGTCCCAGCCGGTATATTCTCTGGTCTCGTTCATTATTTTTTCTGCGGTTTTTACTATCTGTTTCATGTTTCTTTTCCTTTCAGCTTTAAATTAAGATTATTTTTCCATTATTAAAATCTGCGTCTCATACGGCTTAAGAACTCCCGCCTGCTGGCCCTTCATTAACTGGTACCCCTCCGGCGTCTGATAACTCCTGTCGTCTCCCGCATGGTTGAGCACAAACAGAAAACGTTCTCTGTCATTCTCCCGAACCATACACTCAACATCCGCCGCCGGCGGTAAAATCGGTTCAACCCCTGCATTCCCGCAAATCTGCGCCAGCAGCCTGCCCATCAGCGCCTCCCCTGGTTCCGTGCCTACGTAATAGCAAGTTCCTTCTCCATAAGGATGTGCTGTAATACAAGGTTCCCCTGCATAAAATTCGCTGGCATAGCTTGCCAAAGTTTCTGTACCGGGCCAAAGGCGCAGCAAATCACTCCAAATATTCGCCACAAACTCTTCTCCCCCATACATCACTTTTACTTCCGTGCCCCTGAGGCAGTCGTAATCAAATACTTCCACTCCCGCCGCTTCGCTGAGCCTGCCAGGCAGCTCGCGTTCTGTCATGCAGAGATTGGTCTTATCCTTTACTCCCGTGCGCATGGTCAGCAGCAGATGCCCACCCTGTCTGACAAAATCAAGATATTTCTCCTCCAGCTCTGGCGACATGAGATACTGCAGCGGCGCCAGCAACAGCTTATACCTGGTAAAATCACCTTGTTCCGGCACAAAATCAACCGGAATATTCTGCTCATACAGGGCGCGGTAATATTTCTGCACTTGTCCGGTATAACTTAAATCCTTGTGATGAGGCTGAATCTGGAAAGCATACTCCTGCTCGAAGGAAAAGACAATTCCCACCTGTGCCTGGGGCATACTTCCATGCAGGCGTTCCATCAAAGGATTTACTTCATGAATAAAATCCTGCAATTCTTCATATCTGCGTCCTGGATTCCCACTATGAGGCAGTATGCCATGCCAATACTGCTCCGTCCCCATGGCGCAAGTCCGCCAACGGAAAAAGACAACGGCATCTGCACCGTGGGCAATAGACTGCAGTGCCCATAGAGAGAGTTGTCCTGGTGCAGGCGCCCTGCCCATAATCTCCCAGCCAGTGATTCCAGACTGCTGCTCCATAATCCAGAAAGGCTGGTTCTTGTAGCTGCGCACTACATCCAGCGTTGCCGCCAAGATATGATTTCTTTCATGGGGCGTCTCAGGCAAATAAAATCCGCCTGGATACTGATCATGGGAGACAAAATCCAAAAACTCTCCCAACTTGTAATAGTCCACTTTATCAGCAAACCCCATATAATTATGCGTAATAAACTGATTCTTTGCATATTTGCGGATTATCTCGACCTGTTCTCTGGTAAAATCCACAATCAAATCAGAACAAAACCTCTTCCAGTCCAACATTGCAGAAGGGTTTTCCCCTGTCACAGTAATACGCGGCGCGGGCACTTCCTCAAAATCATTATACTCCTGGCTCCAGAAAGCTGTTCCCCATGCCCGGTTCAGTTCCTCCGTAGTCTGATATTTCCGGCGCAGCCATTCCTGAAAATGATGTCTGCAGCTTGCGCAGGTACAGAGTTCCTGGTGGCTGTTGCCAAGCTCATTGTCCGGCTGCCAGCCGATAACATAAGGATTCTGCCCATAATGCTCTGCCATTTTGCTAACCAGTTTGCGAATATATGAACGATAGGTTGGATTGGATTGACAGTCATGATGTCTGCCGCCAAACCCACGGATACGTCCCTCCCGGTCTATGGGAAGAATCTCCGGGTGCTTATGGATCATCCACGCGGGCGGCGCTGCAGTAGGCGTTCCCACAATCGTATAAATCCCCTGCCTGCCCAAAAGTTCAATCGCCTCATCCAGCCAGCCAAAGTCAAACACATCTTCCCTGGGCTGCAGCTTATGCCAGGAAAACTCCGCCATGCGCACCATCTGGATTCCCATATCCCGCATCAATGCAGCATCTTTGTCCCAGCGGGCCCGTTCCCAGTGTTCCGGATAGTAGTCTACCCCAAAATGCAACTGTTCCATCCCTTTCCTCCTAGTATAATAATGGTATCGGCACGCGACGCTTTGCGTCACCTGCCAGTTCGTCGGAAGGCATCTTTAAAAATGCTTCGCATTTGCCTTCCTCCCTAAACTTATTCACAGACTATTCTCTCATATCTTGGCAAAAACTACAACTTACTTATTGAAAAAAAATAGCGCCAAGCATATAATGTAAAAGAAAATCAAAAAATCTGACGAGGAGAACACACATGGAACATTTATTAATACCTGAAAATTACCAGTCTGCGCTGAGTCTGCACGACACGCAGATTGCCATCAAAACCGTCAAGGACTCTTTTCAGAATCTGTTGTCGGAACGCCTGAACCTGCAGCGCGTCTCCGCACCGCTGTTCGTAGACCCGGACTCCGGGCTCAACGACAACTTAAACGGCGTGGAACGTCCTGTCACCTTCGGCATCAAGGAACAGAATGAAAAGCCTGCTGAGATTGTCCACTCCCTGGCAAAATGGAAACGCTACGCTTTAAAGAAATATGGTTTTTCCAAAGGCGAAGGCATCTATACCGACATGAACGCCATCCGCAGGGATGAAGAAACCGACAATATCCACTCTATTTTTGTAGACCAGTGGGACTGGGAAAAGATTATTTCCAGAGAGGACCGAAATCTGGATTTTCTCAAGGAAACTGTAAAGACCGTCTACAAAGTCCTGCGCAAGACAGAGAAATATATGGCAATCCAATATGACTACATAGAGGAAATCCTGCCCCATGATATTTTCTTTATCACTACCAGCGAACTGGAAGAAATGTATCCGCAGTCTGCCCCTAAAGAACGCGAATATCTTATCTGCAAGGAGAAAGGCGCGGCATGTATTATGCAGATTGGCGACAAGCTCAAATCCGGTGAGCCGCATGACGGCAGAGCGCCGGATTACGATGACTGGGCATTGAATGCGGACATTGTTGTCTACTATCCGGTACTCGACATTGCTTTAGAACTTTCTTCCATGGGAATTCGGGTGGATGAAACTTCTCTGGCAGCCCAACTTGAAAAGGCAAACTGCACAGAACGCGCCGAACTTCCATTCCAGAAAGCCATCTTAGAAGGAGAACTGCCCCTCACCATCGGCGGCGGTATCGGACAATCAAGAATCTGTATGTTTTTCCTGCGCAAAGCGCATATCGGCGAGGTACAGTCTTCTCTCTGGAAAGAGGAAATCTGCACAGAAGCAAAGAAGCATGGGATTCAGTTACTGTAATGCTTTTGCGTTCATTTGGCAGTCTGAAAGCTGCCAGACAGAACGCTGAGTATAGATAAAATTACAATAGAAACACCCACCCCTCCATTTTGGAGGAAGAAAGAGAGGACACAAGATGAAAAACAACCAGAACACCCCCAAGAGAGGCCTGGCCGCTATTATCCGTGGGAAAAAATTTGCCGGCATACTGCTATTTATCTGCATCGCGGTACTTATTTTTCCTGCCCTGGCATATGCTACCGGGGACGGCGCTGCCGAGAACCCAAGCCATTTCTATATGACGGCCTGGTCGCTGCTTCCTCCTATCATTGCTATCGGACTGGCCCTGATTACCAAGGAGGTCTATTCCTCGCTCTTCGTAGGAATCGTAATCGGCGGTCTGCTCTATTCAAATTTCAGTTTTGAGGGAACACTCACCCATGTATTCAATGATGGTATTGTAGCCGTGCTTGCAGATTCCTATAATGTCGGCATCCTTATTTTCCTGGTCATCCTGGGAATCATGGTCGTAATGATGAACAAGGCTGGCGGTTCCGCCGCATTCGGACGATGGGCGTCTTCCCATATCAAGACACGCGCCGGAGCACAGCTTGCTACCATCGCCTTGGGCGTACTGATTTTTATTGATGATTACTTCAACTGCCTGACTGTGGGAAGCGTCATGCGCCCGGTCTCAGACGGCAGCAAAGTCTCCAGGGCAAAGCTGGCGTATGTCATTGATGCAACGGCTGCCCCCATCTGTATTATCGCTCCCGTATCTTCCTGGGCTGCCGCAGTGGCAAGCTACGTGGAAGACGGTAACGGTCTTTATCTTTTTATCCGCACAATTCCCTTTAATTTCTACGCATTGCTGACAATCGTAATGATGATTTTTCTTGCGCTGACCGGCATGGACTACGGTCCCATGGCTACCCATGAGAAAAATGCCAAAGAAAAGGGAGACATCTTCTCCGGTATGGAAGATTATGCAAATGCGGTAAATGAAAACAGCAATCCTAACGGCAAAGTCATCGACCTTCTTCTGCCGATTGCCATATTGATTGTTTCCTGCGTTGTCGGCATGATTTATTCCGGCGGATTCTTCGAGGGCGCAAACTTTGTGGACGCATTTTCCAATTCCGACGCTTCCATCGGTCTTATGCTCGGTTCCGCAATAGCATTAATTATCACTGCCGCTTACTATTTAATCCGCAGGTCTATCAAGTTTAAAGAACTGGCACAAGCCATTCCAGAAGGTTTTAAATCCATGGTTCCGGCAATCCTCATCCTGACATTTGCCTGGAGTTTAAAGGCAATGACAGATTCCCTCGGAGCCAAAGAATTTGTGGAGGCAGTAGTAAATAATTCTGCTAGCAGCTTCCAGACGTTCCTGCCGGCAATCGTTTTTATCATCGGCGTTTTCCTTGCCTTTGCAACGGGCACTTCCTGGGGAACTTTCGGTATCCTGATTCCGATTACCCTTGCTGTATTTCCTCTGGATAACCCGCTGGGCGTTGTCTGCGTTTCCGCATGTATGGCTGGCGCAGTCTGTGGAGACCACTGCTCACCGATTTCTGACACAACCATCATGGCAAGTGCAGGCGCACAATGCAACCATGTAACGCACGTATCGACGCAGCTCCCTTATGCCATAACAGTAGCAGCTGTCAGCTTTGTCTGTTATGTCGCCGCCGGCTTCCTGCCCAATGCAATTATCATATTGCCAATTGGCATAGCGCTGATGATTCTGACATTGCTGTTAATCCAGAAGTCCAATCTCTGGCAGCATAAATAATAATAACAGTTCAGCCCACGCCATTCGCAAAGATGCCTACGGCATTTTCTTGCTGCTTCGCAGCTAACTTTGCTCATTACTCGGCGTTCCCTCAGCCAAAAGAAATCTCATCAAATCCATGCAAGCATGATTTATCTCGATTTCTTTCGGCTGGCTGAACTGTTACAAATAATACGCTATTCTTTCAGCCACTCCTGCTCCTGGCAGGTAAGCGCCGCCCCCTCCAACAAGTCGGGGCGGCGTTTTTTCGTGCGTAAAATGGACTGTTGCCTGCGCCAGATTTCAATATTTTTGTGATGACCGGAAAGCAGTACCGGCGGCACTTTTTTGCCCCTCCACTCTTCCGGGCGGGAGTATTGAGGATATTCCAGCAGATTTCCCTCAAAAGACTCCGTGCAGCCAGAATCTTCATTGCTCAACACTCCCGGAACCATGCGGGAAATAGCATCTACCATCACCATCGCCGGCAGCTCCCCACCAGTGAGGACATAATCTCCGATAGAAAAATAATCGGTAACAATCTCTTCTAAGACACGCTCGTCAATTCCCTCATAATGCCCGCAGAGCAGAATTAAATCCTCTTCCAAAGCAAGTTCTTTCGCTTTCTGCTGCTTAAAAACACTGCCCTGAGGCGTAACATAGATACACCGCGGCTTCTTTCCGAGACGGTCCGCCACGGATTTCCAGGCATCATATACCGGCTGTGCCTGCATCAGCATCCCCGCACCGCCGCCGTATGGGTAATCATCTACTTTATGATGCTTATTGGCGGAATAATCACGGATATTCACAGTCTCAATATGCAGGATACCCGCTTCTTTGGCGCGTCCGATAATACTGGTATTCAGCCCCTCTTCCACCATCTGTGGAAATAATGTCAGGATATAAAAATTCATGGCATCTCCTTTGCACTTTCTTCCAACAACCCGGCCATCAGATGTACCCGCATACTCCTCCCTGGCATGTCCACCTGCAGGACACAGTCGCGGATTGCCGGTAAAAGAAGCTCTTTCTTCTTATCCTTTACCCGGTCTGCATAGGGAGAACTCTTATCCACACGCACCACATACACGTCGTTTGCCCCGGTCTGCAGCACATCCGTAAGCTCGCCCAGCAGCTCCCCCTCATCAGTCCTTACCTCTATGCCAATCAAGTCAGCAATGAAATACTCGTCTTTCTCACATTTCACTGCATGGTCTCTTGTCACAAAAAGACCTCTGCCCTTGTATTTTTCCACATCGTTGATGTTATCAATCCCTTTAAATTTCAAAATCGCCAGGTTTTTAAAAAATTTGACCTGTACAATTTCCAGTTCCAGATAGTCCCTGCCATCTTCCAGCAAGACCTTCTTCAACTTCTTGAAACGCTTTACGTCATCTGTCATGGGAAATACTTTTACCTCGCCGCGAACACCGTGGGTTGTGGTAATCGCTCCCACCTGCAATAAGTCTTCCATAAACGATTCTCCTTGTATGGTCACGGAAAGAATATTTTTAAAATTGATTTCCGTGTTGTATGGTTAGGAATTCTCTATGATACAAAAGCTGCCGTAAAACCGAATATCAATTCTACGACAGCCTCTCTTACTATTTGTTACTGTACAATGTCGACAATAACTTTCTTGTCACTCTTAGCTGCAGCTGCTTTCACAACCGCGCGAATGGCTTTTGCAATCCGTCCCTGTTTTCCAATTACCTTCCCCATATCTGCCTGGGCAACGTGTAACTCCAATACAATGGACTTATCATTCTCAGTCTCCGTAACTACAACTTCTTCTGGGATATCCACAAGCGCTCTTGCAATTACCTCTACTAATTCTTTCATTACGTCACCTCACGAAGATTATTTCTCGATGCCGGCTGCTTTGAAAATCTTTGCTACTGTATCTGTAGTCTGAGCGCCATTTGCCAACCATTTCTTTGCTAATTCTTCATTAACATGGAATTCACTTGGATCCTTGGTGGGATCATATGTTCCAATCTCTTCAATGAACTTTCCGTCTCTTGGAGACCTGGAATCAGCGACAACGATTCTATAGAAAGGAGCCTTCTTCTGTCCCATTCTCTTTAATCTAATCTTTACCATTCTTTTCACCTCCTGGTTATTATTGTTATCTATATTACTTAAATTTAAGTAACCGTAATTAAAGCCCAAATGGCAGCTTGAAACCACCGCGGCGCTTGCCCTTACCGCCCATCATCCCGGACATCTGCTTAAGCATCTTCCTGGACTGTTCAAACTGTTTGACCAGACGGTTAACCTCGCTGATATCTACGCCCGCGCCGGCAGCAATCCTGCGCTTGCGGCTGGGATTCAGCAACGAAGGGTTCGCCCGCTCTTTGGGGGTCATGGAATAAATAATTCCCTCAATCCTTGCCATTTTCTTCTCATCTACCGCATTTTCTATCTCTGCTATCTGGGAACCGCCGATTCCCGGCATCATCTGCAGCATACTGGAAATGCCGCCCATTTTCTTCATCTGATTCATGGACTCCAGATAATCGTCAAAGCCGAACTCGGCCTTTTTCATCTTCTGCTCTAATTCCTTTGCTTTCTCCTCGTCAATGTTCTCCTGTGCTTTCTCAATCAAGGTCAGCACATCGCCCATGCCAAGGATACGGTTCGCCATACGGTCCGGGTAGAACTGCTCCAAATCAGACAGCTTCTCCCCCATACCTACATACAGTATCGGCTTGCCGGTAACTGCACGGATTGACAGGGCCGCGCCGCCCCTGGTATCGCCGTCTAACTTTGTCAGCACCACGCCGTCAATGCCAATCTTTTCCTCAAACATTGTCGCTACGTTCACGGCGTCCTGGCCGGTCATGGCATCTACCACCAGTATCGTCTGGCTCACGTCAATCTGCTGTTTGATTTCCTGCAGCTCTTCCATCATCTCTTCATCAATGTGCAGACGCCCCGCCGTATCTAAGATTACCACATTCTGTCCATTTGCCCTGGCGTGCTCTATAGCCGCCTTGGCAATGTTCACCGGCTTATGGCTGTCTCCCATGGAAAATACTTCCACGTTCTGTTTCTCTCCATTAATCTGCAGCTGCTGGATAGCTGCCGGACGGTACACATCACATGCCGCCAGCAAAGGCTTCTTCCCTTTCTGCTTGAGTTTTCCGGCAATCTTGGCAGTTGTAGTGGTCTTTCCTGCACCCTGCAGCCCCGCCATCATTATGACTGTGATTTCTGAACCCGGCTTCAAAGCAATCTCCGTTGTCTCAGAACCCATGAGTGAGACAAGCTCCTCATTTACTATCTTGACCACCATCTGCCCTGGATTTAAACCGTTCATTACATCCTGGCCCACAGCGCGCTCCTGTACGGACTTCACAAACTGCTTGACCACTTTGAAATTAACGTCCGCCTCAAGCAATGCCAGCTTTACCTCTTTCAAAGCGGCTTTCACATCTGATTCCGTGAGCATCCCCTTGCTGCGCAGGGATTTAAATACATTCTGCAATTTTTCAGACAAGCTGTCAAACGCCATACTATAACTCCTCTAATATTTCATCCGAAATGGCTCTGATTTCAGCCATCATTTCCAATCCATTCCTGTCTTCATACCTCTCAGTAAGGGTGCGAATCCTCAAAACCTGCTCTTTCATTTTCAGGAAACGCTCCAGTAAATGCAACTTCTGCTCATATCCCTCCAACAGTCTGTCACACCGCTTCACAAGGTCATGGACACCCTGCCGGCTAATCCCTTCTTCCTCAGCAATCTCGCTCAGGGTCAGGTCATTCAGCACAAAATCTCCATATATGTTCCGCTGATGTTCATTCAGCAAATCTCCATAAAAATCGTAGAGATACGTCTGCATCAATTTCTTTTCCATTCTTACCACCTGTGGTATCATACTACAAAAGAATTATGGCGTCAAGTGTTTTTTCTTTACAAACTACCGTTCATGTTGTGTCAGCACATGCATTTGCATAACAGACGGTAACTGTTAAAACAATATTCAATAATTTTGCAATTCCCTATAAATCACTTATTTAAGGAACGATGTTGGTGAAATTTTCTTGACAAACTTTTTCACCAATGGATTAGGAGAATTCTCTTTATAGGAAAATCCAAAAGAAGTGTCTTCCACATCAGCAAAAGGAATGGCGCATATCTGGGAATCGGTTCTCTTAATATCCGGCAAGATTCCAAACCCATATCCCGCCTTCACCAATGTCAGCATAGCATTGAGGTTGTCGCAATAATATACAGAACCCAATGGGAAATGCCGCTCCATGCGGTTCTGCAGGACGGCTGCCTTTGCCGGCAGAGAATAGGAATTACAGATAATAATGCTCTCTGAGTAAAGTTCCTGCTCCTTAATATCTTTCCTTCCGGCATATGCATGGTCTGCTGCGATAACACAGCAAATC